>VEPM01000008.1 GCA_012026795.1 Candidatus Methanoperedens sp. | reverse complement strand
GGAAGATAAGTGATATTATCAAACGTGGAAAAGCATGGAAACAGGAAGAACTAATTTCCATACTTAATCCTATCATCACTGGCTGGTCGAACTATCATCAATCAGTGGTATCTAAAGATATATTCAGCAATCTGGATAATAGATTGTGGGGTATGCTTTGGAGATGGGCTAAAAGAAGACACCCCGACAAATCCAAATCGTGGATTGCCGATAAATATTGGCATAAAACAGGATTGAGAGAATGGATGTTTTCAAAAGAAGGGAATATACTTAAATCCTTTTCAGATACAAAGATTGTTAGGCATCCCAATTTAAAAATGGGTATGAACCCCTATCTTGATAAGGAATACTTCGATTTAAGAAGATATAAAATAGCTACTCGCAAAAAGGTTAACAAATCTTCAAGTAAAATGATTATAGCATGAATATTGTAAAAAAAAAAAAACTGAATGCACCAAACTTATAACTGCTGCCCGATACAGAAAGGGTTATGAAAGGCTTGAGCCGTATGCGGTGAAAGTCGCACGTACGGTTCTTAGAAGAGGGAGAGCGAGTAATCGCTCTTTCTTATTCGGCGTCAAAAATCGGTTTTTTGATATTTTGCATGTTTTATTTGAATTTTTTTGCATAATCTATAGCTTTTATCTGCTGCTTCAGCAAGAGTTATTTTTCCAAGCTTATAAAGATTGGTAGCGTACCACAAAACACCGAGCTTCAATAACTGGCTTAGAGCGCTGGATTCATCCACACCTTCCATCTTCGCCGTATATGACACACCCTTTATTAGATCATCAGTAAGGAGTATTTTCCTTGTTTCCATTTAATCAACCTCTCTCAATGCTAAATAATACTCTTCTTCGGAGATCATTTCTTTTAGACTGTTAATATATATTTTTGCTTCCTGGTTATTTAAGACCTGAGATTCCATTATTTCTATTGCTATTCATGCAACTGCAGATGCTTGTACGATTGATTTATGGCTGAGTATGGGCTTCAACATATCCAAGACGGTCTTTGAAGCGTCGAGTATTTCTATTTTAACGAGCTTATTGTCCTTTGTAAAGTGAATTATAATTTCTTCACTTACTTGTTCTCCATGATCGGGTTTTTCATCACTTACCTTCATCACAAGTGCATCTGCATCAGCGTAGTATTTTATCTTCATAAATTCCTCCTTTAAAGTATCTATCAGCATAAGAAATATAAAAAGTTACCACCGTAATATTATCCATATCATGTTCATAAACAACCCTAGCAAGGTAACGATCCAATTTCCGATGAGCTATAAAACGTCCCCCATGTCCTTTGATGATCTCATCCGCAAAAAGAAGAACTTCTATATATTTCCCTTTAGTAAAAACTTGAGATTTAACTATAGACATATTCTTTTTGTTCATAATCTCAGATCACCTTCAAGGATTTTTCAAATTCAATTGTTATCTTTTTCATATCTTTTATTAATTTATTCAGGTAAACATTCCCTGATACGTAAATTTTTTCTAACATGTTAATGAGCATTTGTCAGCATTATCATTATTTTGCAAAGGTACAGGTTTCCCAGGATAGAAACAGGTATCTATGTTAAACTCCGCCAGAGGCGGCGCATATGCGGGGTCTGGGGTCGCAACCCCGTCGCCGTTGACATATATCTAAAAAAATGAATGAATAAAGTCCATCATTATTGGCGTCTGAGTTATGAAACATTTTTATTTGAAGAAGGCTCTGCAGATATGTTTCGATTAGGTATCTGTGGTGTTGGAAGAGCAAACTCATTTGCCTTATCAGGCTTATGCAAAACAACTCTGCTTTGGGGAGGTTCGTTATTTCTGGATATCCCTTTTTTATGTTCATTGAACAACCTTGCCATTGAGTGTAGAATTATCCCTGTAAAAGCCAGGAACGTTCCCAGAAGCGTTAAAATGATCATTAAAAGAGTGGGTCCGAACATCAATCCTCTTCCGTAATAGAAATCCTGGAGAAATTTCATTCCCATTGCCAGTCCAACTGCTGATAGTACCATTCCCGGCGCAGTGAAATAATAAAGAGGGCGGTTTAATTCGATATCCTCAAGCACTTTTATCAGGACTTTTATCCCGTGGCTCAAAGGATTCTCACTTGAACAGTCAACATCATATCTTACACCAATTTCCACTTCTTTTATATTCAATCCTGCATTTGATGCATCCTTCAACATCTCGCTTTCTATTGCAAGACCATTTGATTTAAATCTGAAAACAGGCAGTGTATGTCTGGCAAAAGCCCGAAAACCGCTTTGTGTATCCGTAATGTGAAGTCCGCTATTTAAGTTAGTGGCTTTATCCAGTACATTCTGGCCTATGCGCCGGTAAAATGGCGTATTCTTATCCTTTCCGTTCATATACCTGCTGCCATTCACCATATCAGCCTCACCTTGAAGTATTGGAGACACAAGTTTTGGTATTTCCGCAGGGTTGTGCTGGCCGTCTGTATCCATTGTCACAATGACCTTTGATCCGTTCTGTCCCGCAAGATCAAAGCCAGTCTTAAGAGCTGCCCCCTTCCCCATGTTCTTCGTATGACTGATCACTTCCGCACCGGCGAACCTGGCGATCTCAGCGGTCCTGTCCAAGCTTCCGTCATCGACAACGATCACCCTTTCAGCATGTTCTCTTGCATGAAGTACCATGCTGCCGATAGATATCTCCTCATTAAAGGCAGGAAGTATCGCAATTACTCCTTTGCGACTGACTGCTGATCTTTTCTTGTGAACAATATAATCAATATTATCCGTTATTCTGTCAGCTTCATTATAATTGCAGTCATCAGGTTCAAAGGAATCTATTTTATTAGAAATACACAAACTCATTTTTATACCACCTTATAATCTATATTCTCTGAAAATCCACCCGTTTAATGGATTAACTGCCTGAGCATCTAAGATGAAATAGACGTATATATATGTTTCGAATTATTCAAATTCACAGATTTAATTGTAAGCATAATGATTATGTTCATTTTTTATGAGATAATCCGATGCTTACGTATTTCATATACACAAAAGCGAACATGATATACCACAAAGGAAATATTATATATCCTGCAATACTTTCACCATCCTTCAGGGCAGATGGCCCGAAATAATAACCTGCGAACAATAACACCACAATACGCACTATATTCTGGGCTACAGTACCCATTATTCCAAAAATTAGCATATATACCCATTCTCTGCGCGGCAATGGCATATCAAGTGACATCAGCATGAAGATGACAAGGAAAACGGACATTGAAGCAGCGCCTGAACACGCTGCATTGATAAGCAGGACGACATTTTCACCTGTTGGTGCCAGAATAAAGATAGATGAATCACCAGAAGAGATTGGAAGAAAAATATGACCGATCTGGTATGCCACCCATGCAGTATACCTGGCTGCTATGACCCCTGCATAAATATCCATAAGTTTTGGAAATGAAATCCCGAAACCATAAATACAGAGGAGGATGGTGGGAATTATGGCAGCTTTTCCGAAAAAAATAAAAGCCAGTCCTACCCCTGCAAGTAACAACCTGAATACAATGAACTCCGGATCAACAGCAGGTAAGAAGAAAGCGAGTATAACAATCACTATCCCATATGTGATAAATATGACTGATGTCTCACTTATTGGATTCTCATGTCTTTTTGCGATCAGGAAAACAATACAGAGGAAGAGTACGGCCCAGGGGTAAGCGCCGTTAAAGGTAAGATATTCCAGTGAAAGATTTGATAATGATTCCAGCGGTGTAAGTTTGATAGCTAAAATAATAGCTAATATAAGAAACAGAAGAATCCGCCTGTTTAAATTAGAATTGACATTCTTCATTAAAGTTCCGGAAAAGAGGTTTTTCATTCAAATTTGAATTCTATTGAGTCAATAGGTTTTTCAGAATAATCACGATATATCGTGAAATTGACGCTGTGAGTCGGATCATTAACCAGTTCGTTATCTGCATTAAATTTTTTTGCCAGAGGGATCGTTGCTGAGTAGGTAAATGGCATATTCGGGAAGACTTCCACGGTCTCATTTGAAAAAAAATCAGAATCTGTGAAAACAGAAATTGTATAATTATGATTAATCATATCTTTATTATTTACTAAAATCGATATCTGGGTTATATTTCCCAGCATATCATTGTAGCCATCCACGCGATTGAATTCAATTTCTTTAGTTATCACAGTTCCCTTATATGAAATACCCTGGACAAGATAAACTAGCAGGATGACGACTATTAGAAGGAACAAAACATAAACATGTTTTAATTTTTCGGTCATTTCCTGAGTATTTTTTTTCGGAAATTCATAAATATCAGACCTGCTGCAATAAGAGGAAGCAGTGCTCCGAATTTGCCGAATTCAGGAGCTGCAATCACAGAAAAAGTTGTTGAACTATTCCCTATAGGTATATTTCCCCATTTCTTTTCTATCGTGTTGATAGTCCAGGTGCCGTCAAGATCTACAAGAGAGGTATCAGTATAATTATTCATATATCTTGGGCTTATCGCTTTTTTTGCAATAGAACTATTTGGCCTTATCCAGGTAAAATTCATAGTGGTTCCTGAGATTGAAGACGACGAAACGGTATCTCTTGCTATCCCGCCCACACTATTTACAATTCCTCCGGTTGCATTTGTAATGCTGTGCGTATAAACGGGAATTATATTGAACAAGCTGCTGGTTGCGCCTGTTAAACCGGGGCTCGAAGTTTTCAGTGTATATCCCAGGCCATCTTTATTAATGGATAATGAATCGAATGTAGCTATACCATCAACAGCATTTACAGATTCTCCGCCCGTCAATACTCCGCCTCCGGGATTTAAGCCCATTACAATTGATATCGAAGCCGTGCTGCTTGTGACGCGGTTCCCATAGGCATCCTGCACTTCAACTTCCACTGCCGGAGTGATAGAGAGCCCTGCGGTTGTTGTAACAGGTTGTGTTAAAAATGCCAGCTTCTTTGCGGCAGCGGGATTGATGGTAAATGCGGGTGTGGTATCAGATGTCCAGCCTGTTCTGGATATCGTCAATACCGGATTTCCAGCAACTGTATCCCTGTAATAAAAGCTGGCAGTACTGGCGCCATATAAAATATCAATATGGTTGATCAATGTCGTGCCTGCAGCATTTGAATAGAATTTTCCGCCTGCTGATGAGGTTGATAATTGGATATTATACAGGGTTGGATAGATGATTGGTGTGCCGTCGGATTTCTGCCTCTGGACTGTTATTGGAAATGAGAGTTCCCCCGTATCCAGAGTTTGAGGTACCCCTGCCATGAAGACCAATTTATCCCGTCCTATGGTAAATACTGTATTGTCAGGAGTCCAGCCTGCCAGGGAGGCTCTTAAGGTCGGGGTACCGGCAGCCGTATCCTTATAATAGAAGCTGGCATTGCTTGCGCCATTTGCAATATTGATGCGATATATCTGGATTGTACCTGCGGCATTTGAATAGAACTTTCCGCCTGCTGATGTGGATGATAATACGATATTATACAGAGCGGGAGAGGTAATTGGTGTTCCGTCGAGTGTTTGCCTTTGAACAGTAATTAATGAGGACACTTCCCCTGAATTCAACGTTTGGTTCGTCCCTCCTGTGAAAACTAACTTGTTTTGATTAATAGTAAACTGTGTACTGGCAGGAGTCCAGCCTGCCAGGGAGGCTTTTAAGGTCGGGGTACCGGCAGCCGTATCCTTATAATAAAAGCTGGCATTGCTTGCGCCATTTGCGATGTTGATGCGATATATCTGGATTGTACCTGCGGCATTTGAATAGAACTTTCCGCTTGTTGATGTGGATGATAATACGATATTATACAGAGCAGGAGAGGTAATTGGTGTTCCGTCGATTGTTTGCCTTTGAACAGTAATTAATGAGGACACTTCACCCCCATCAAGCGTTTGGCTCGTCCCTTCTGTGAAAACTAATTTGTTCTGGTTGATAGTAAACGTTGTTGCAGCTGAAGTCCAGCCTGTTATTGATGCCCTCAACGTTGGGTTTCCACTCCTTGTGTCCCTGTAATAAAAGCTGGCATTGCTTGCGCCATTCGCTATATTGATACTGTATATCTGGATTGTGCCTGCAGCATTTGAATAGAATCTTCCGCCTGTTGACGTTGATGATAATATGACATTATAAAGAGCAGGAGAGGTAATTGGCGCACCATCGCTTGTTTGCCTTTGGACAGTAATTAATGAAGACACTTCACCACCGTCAAGAATCTGGTTTTCTCCTGCCGTGAAAACTAATTTATTAGGATTGATAGTAAACGTTGTTGCAGCCGGGGTCCAGCCTGTTAATGATACACTCAACGCCGGGACCCCGCCTTTTGTGTCCCTGTAGTAAAAGCTGGCATTGCTTGCGCCATTTGCTATATTGATACGATATATCTGGGTTGTGCCAGCGGCATTTGAATAAAACTTTCCGCCAGTTGATGTGGATGATAATACGATATTATACAGGGCCGGGGAAGTAAGGGGAACGCCGCTATCTGTCTGTCTCTCTATTGTTATTTTAGTCGAAACTACCCCTACGTTCAATGTTTGGGATTCACCTTCCGTGAAAACAAACTTATTTGCCAGAGCCCCATCGGCCGTCAGGATAAGTGCGAGCACTGCAATTATCAGGTTCAATCTGGATTTCATCATACCCCTCCGATGATCAATGCTACCTGAGTGAACACCATACCAACGAAAATTATGAAGAGAACGGCCGTAAGCCTTGTGAACCTGATGCGCAATCTGCCTATTACAGGTATGCTTTTCTCAGCGAGAAGGGGTTCTGAAAGTTCAAGGAATATCAGAAGAAGGATAAGGACGATGCTAAAGATCAGGCCTGAATTAAGCGCTCTGTTTGTACCGAAAGAGTCATCATAATATGTCATCGAGCTCATAGACATTGAACTCATCATTGTTGACGAAAAAGATGCGAATGAAACGAAGCTGCTCCATATCTGGGGGGCGTAGCTCGGAAATTGCAGGGATTTTTCTGAAACCAGGTTATTTGATCTTGTTGTTGCATGGAATGTTACCTGGTCGCCAATTTTAAATGGATTGTTATATATATACTGGAACTGCCTGCCAGTACCGGGGTCAAGCACAACATTCCCGCTCATGATATCCTTTCCATTAGCATAAAAGGAATAATCTATCCTATTTTTTTCATCCGACGGATTGTTTATTGAGAATGTCGCAATAATTGATTCATTCTCTCTCGGAACCTGTGGAATTACCTGTATTGAGATCGGATCTGAATTCGCTCGTAAACTCGTAGAAAAACTTGCAAGGAAAATAATCACCAGCCACAAAATAATTATTTTAAATATTATCCTTTTTTGAACCACCATAAATTTGCTTACCACCTATATAGTATTTGAAATCATCCTTTTTAAGGGAAGAATTATTTAATTCATCTGGAAGATGTCAATGTATTTAAATCTATTGTAAAGTAAATATAATTGTTAGTAGAATAATAATGCTTATTATTATGATTGCCCTTAAAATCCGACATATGACAGATCATTTATTATATTAAGCGCAATATTTACGCGATATGTTACATTTGACTAATAAGAGAATTGAATTCAATCATAATATGTCAGTTGTTTTCATTCTCCTCATTTTCCTTACTATCGCAATCTCACAATATATATTTACATTTAAGAATATAAGTTATGGTATAGTCATTTCCCTTTTTTTAACAATGCTCATTTATATTACAGTTTCATTGGTCGGAATGAAAGCTGATTTTGTAAGGTCGGCAGAATCTCTTGCCCTCATCCCTCTTTATGTTCTCTTCACATCGTCCCTGCCATGGTTCTTTCTTGATCAACAGTACCTTTTACCAGCGGTCTACTCTCTGGTCCTTGCTCTTTGCTTCTGGCATATCTATGAACATGATATTGATTTTCAAGAACTGGGATTTATAAAAAAAAATGCTCTCAAATATGCCCTGATGGGTGTAATATTCGCAATTCCCACCGGGATTATTGAATATTTAATATTGAAGCCATTGCCCGCAGTCCCCTTTTTCGATACAGGATATTTGCTCCGCGATAGTTTATACATGCTGGTTTTTGTGGGACTCGCTGAAGAAATACTATTCAGGGGTATTATTTTCAATGACCTGAAAAGATTATTCAACTGGAAAAAAGCGCTAATTGCACAGGGCCTTATATTTGGTATTATGCATATGACATGGCGTTCCTCCCCTGAAATATTATTCACAACTGGTGCAGGTATTATTCTTGGGTTTTTTTATTATAAAACAAAGAGCATCGTAGGTCCCATATCTATGCATGCTATAAATAACGTGATACTTGTATCAATAATGCCATATTTATATCCGTATATTATTAAGTGGTTGGCATGAATGTAGGGCTCAGAATCGATATTGATAGTATTGCTGATGCGGTTGCTATCCCCGACCTTCTCGATACTCTTGAGAAATACGATTCAAAGGCTACATTTTTTATTACCACAGGTCCTGACGAAACACTTCGGAATGCTTTTCATTACTCAGGCAAAAATATTTACAAGATACCCTTAAAAAGATACATTCCGGGTCTTTGCCAATCCATATTAAAAAAACATGTGGAAGCACACCGCAATTTGAAGCTACTGCTTGATAGCAGCCACGAAATAGGGCTTCATGGATACATGCATTACGAATGGATGAATTTCCTTGACCGGAAAAGCAAAGAGGATATTTCAGGTATGATCTCAAAAGGTAGTGATCTTTTTGAGCATGAATTTGGATACAAACCAGGATGTTTTGCATCCCCCGGTTTTAAAACCAGCGACCTGTTTCTTATCGCGCTTGATGAGTTCGGGTTTGATTATTCAAGTGACTTTTATGGTAACAGGATATTTTATCCGGAAGTAAAGAATCATAAACAAAAGACTCCCCAGGTACCTGTTAGTTTGCCCTCACTATGCGAATTGCCAGGTGACGGGAATGAAATACTTGGCAGGATAAAAGAAATTTGCGGCGGGAAATATTCTGTTTTTTACATTCATCCGTCATGTGATCCCATATTCAGAAAGAACCTTTTTGAAATAATCCTGAAGTTTGTCGGAGGCACAAAAACTCTCTCGGAGATATATGAAAATTCTTCAGATATATGAACTTGACCCATTAAACCGTATTGGAGGGGTTGAAACTGCCATCTTTGAACTATCACGCCACCTTGTAAAAAGAGGACATGAGGTAACAGTCATCTCGGGCGCAGATTCCCCCTGCAAAGAAATCAAAAAAGATGGTGTGAAGTTCATCTATCTGGATATCGGAAATGTTATTAAAAAAATACACTCTCGTGACGGCCTGTCATTAACACGGCAGGCCATGTTTCTTCCTGTTGTGCTTTCAAAAGATCTAAAAGGCTATGACATATATCACGGACATATTTATACATCAGGGATAGCAGCGAATATCCTTGCACGAAAATATAACGGGGCTGCTGTCAATACTATCCATGGGTCTTACTACCCTGAATGGGATTCACTGGTAAATCCTCTGTCTGCTTTATTATATAAGAGCGCAGAACGCATATTAGCCCCTGCACTTGCTCATTTATCCGGTTTGCAGATCCACACGGGAGAATATTTCGCAAGACAGGTCATCAGCTGGGGGGCTGATAAAAAGAAGATCCGCGTAATATATAATGGTGTGGATTGCCAGGAGTTTAATCCCGCGATAAAAAAGACTGTTCCAGGTTACCCATTTCCAGTAATACTATCGGCAAGAAGGCTTGTTAAGAAAAATGGATTGGACAGGCTTCTAAGTGTTATGCCATATATACTCAGGAATGTTGAATGCAGGCTTCTTATCATAGGCGATGGTCCGGAACGCAGTAATTTAATGGATATGGCTAAAAAACTTGGGATAGAAAACAATGTTGAATTTCTGGGCTCCATACCTCATAAAGATATTGCAGGATACATTGCAATTACAGATCTCGCGGTATTGCCCAGTATAGTAGAAGCTTCGAGCATATTTATGCTTGAAGCGATGGCAATGTGTAAACCTGTCGTTGCAACAGGCGCCTGGGGACTTTCAGAGATACTTAATGGAAAAAATGGCTTAATAGCAAACGTTGATCGCCTTGGAGAAGGGATCGTGGAACTTCTCCTGGATAAAAAGAAGTTAAATGAGATCGGGATAAATGCACGAAAATATATTATCGAAAATCATTCGTGGGATAAGATTGCAGAGTGTGTGGAAGGCGAATACCTGAGGATATAAGTATAATTTGGACTCAAATATTTCAGGTCACATTCACCCATAGATGCAAATCCCGATATGGTGCTGTTAAATTATCCCCTTTATAAAGCAAAAAATCAAGTTTCAGGTTATTGCCTTTTATTTCCGGTGTAAAATATGTTCTTTCCTCCCATGTAGAATTATGTACAAGTCGTATATCTTTTCTGCTTAAAGTATTATTTTCAAGTGTGATTAAAAGAGTATAATTCTCAGGACTATACTCATGATTTACTATGCCAACTATCAGACTACTGTTATTTCCTGATGTAATGATAGTTGGATAATTGTCAGCTTTTCCTTCATTTCCAAGAATATAAAATTCAGTAAATTTCTCTCCCTGTATCGGGGAAATGATCACATAGACCAATATGATTACCGAAACAACAATTGAAAGAACAAGTATTACCGAGAGGATTTTATCCAGCTTTGTATCTCCATTTAACATCTCTTTAGCCATGGGGTAAATACTCTTGAAGTTAAATCCGTAAACTTCGTCCTCAGGTAATTTCGACCGCCTGTAATAAGTAATCACGCACATTATCAGGGTAAAAAAAGAGATACTGATAAGAACAGGAAATAGTCGTATTCCGAAAGGGGTAAAATTCAATATCAGACCTATTAGCGGGACTACGGCAATACTCAGGCCAAAACTTAAAGCGATCCTTTCTATGCCATCAAGATCCTTCTTTCCTGGAAAAAGAGCAGCGATCAGGGCATAGCCTGGAAGAAACAGGATTACCGGAACTCCAAGTATTGTTCTGATGGGGGTCATATCCAGAGGAGGAAGCAGCACGAACAAAACCATCATGATTTGTAAAAATACAACTACCTTAAGATCACTGAATCTTGTCATGTCCCTTAGTAGGGCTTTAAACCATTATTATCTTTCTGTTGTCAGCATGAGGGCTTCAACTTAAGTTATCATTTTTTGTATGATCCTCTCTGCTGCCCTCCCATCCCCAAAAGGATTCATCCATCCATTGCCCCTTTCAAGCATGCTCCGTGCACATTTTGCGATCATCTCAGGTTCAGTGCCAGCCAGCAAATTAGCCCCAACCTCAACAGTCTCAGGTCTCTCAGTGTTGTCCCTTAATGTCACGCAGGGCACACCAAGGATACATGTTTCCTCCTGCAATCCACCTGAGTCCGTCAATACCAGTCTCGCATTCGCCTCAAGCTGGAGAAAATTAAGATAGTCCTGCGGTTCGATGATCTTGCTATCACCATTCAGATTCAAACCGAATTTTCCCATCATCTTCCTGGATCTCGGATGGATGGGATAAACAACAGGCATATCAAGCTCCTCTGAAACAATTTTTACGCCTTCCATGATTCCCTTGAATCTTCTGGGATCATCAACATTTTCCTCGCGGTGGGCAGTTACAAGAATGTACTTTTTTGTCTTCAATCCAATATCCCTCATCAAATTACTTTTTGAAAGCGCAAGGTTTTGGTTAATAGCATCAACGACTGTATTTCCGGTCACAAAGATCTTCTCTTCTCTTATACCCTCATTCAAAAGTATCTTTCTTGACTTCTCGGTAGGCGCAAACAGATAATCAGAACAATGGTCGGCCAGTACCCTGTTTATCTCTTCTGGCATTCGACTGTCGTAGCTTCTCAGTCCTGCTTCCACATGCCCTACATTTATGTGAAGTTTCGAGGCAGCAAGAGCGCCTGCCAGGACTGTATTAGTATCACCCTGCACAAGTACTGCTTCGGGCTCTTCCTTTATAAGCACTTTTTCTATCCCTGCAAGCATCTTCCCTGTCTGTTCACCATGCATCCCTGATCCTGCGTCAAGATTATATTTCGCTTCGGGGAGATTTAGCTGCTCAAAAAATACCCTGTCCATATTATAAGAATAATGCTGGCCGGTATGCAGAATGAAATGATCAGTATCCTGTTTCTGTAATTCCCTTATCACAGGGCTCATCTTGATGATCTCAGGCCGCGTCCCCAGGATAATGGCGATCATACCCGCCTTCCGGCAGGCATAATACATAATAAATAAGATGGCATTTCTTGATACACCTTTTTTTTAAACACCTTATTATAGTTAATAAATTTTGCTACATTATTCATTACGATGGTGGGAAAAGTGTTATTCCGTAGAGGAATCCTCTTCCCCAAAAATCCCTTCAATGATCTCTTCCAGCTCTTTTTTCCTTTTCTTGCTTGAGGATTCCACGACCCCATCTGGCCTGATCACAGAAACCATTATGTCAAACCTTTCCGAAGCCGCAAGATCAGCCGTGGATAATACCGGGATTTCAATACTTAAAGGAGGATTCCAGGGATTTGCATTGTACTCTAATTCCTGAAGCGCTGGTGTGTATGAATGAATGACTTCAAGTTTTCCTTCTTTTGCATGTTTATAAGCACGATAAAGAGACCTGTTCTGGCGAAAACCCACATATATTTCAAGAAGCGTTACCCCAATTATGGAATTAGCACCTTTTCCCACTATAAGGTCGCTTATTATTTTATCCTCTTTATCCGAGTGTTCGACAAGAAAACCACTCTCTTTATTTTCATTATTTGATATTTCGATCATCTTCCGGAGACAATCTTCCAGAGTCAGATCTTTTGTAGGGATTATCCTGTCAAAATCCCTGACAGTCCTTGATATCTGGTCTTCATCATAATCTGCCACACCTTCACGATTAATGACGTCTGTGATTTTTGCTCCCTGGATTCCCCAGAGATTTGATTCGATACCATACTTTTTCTCTTTTTCGATCAGGGTAGAAAGACGTTCCTTTGCATCAAGATGCCTTGCAAGTCTTCTTTTAACAAGCTCATCATCACTTGCCACAAGCTCGATCGCCTTTGGAACAATACCCATTTTTTTAGTTAGCAGGGTAATCTCCCTGATAAGTTCTGGCTCCCCAAGTTCCATTACATCAAAAATATTTTCAACTAATAATTTTATCTGGTCATAAACAGAAACATCAACGTAAACAGGCTCATCCCCTTCAAATATGGGAAGCTTTCTTTTTTCATAAAGCTCACCCTTCATTTTTTCAACAAGGTCTTTCCTTATAAGAACAACAGGCTGGGCCGCCCGGCCTCTCCCTTCAAGATAAGCCCCGACATTCTCCGAAAGTAATTTTATAGCAAGAGTGGTCTTTCCTCCTCCCTGGGGACCCGTTAACATTAAAATAGGATTTTTTTCAAGTTCTCTGGAGAGAATCCTCACTGATTCTTCCCTGGAATGTGCAGAAGTATCAAGAATATCCATAAGAACCACTAAAAAAAGAAAGCGGGAAATACCCGCTTTTAATCCATTCCGCCCATACCGCCCATATCACCCATGCCTCCGGGTCCGCCTGGTGGCATGCCGCCTCCTGGCGTGGATTTGCTGGACAGTACATCGTCAATGCGAAGGATCATGGTGGCTGCTTCAGTGCCGGAACTGATAGCCTGGGTCTTTACTCTGAGTGGCTCTACAACGCCTTCTTTCCACATATCCACGACTTTACCTGTGAACACATTAAGACCTGCTGTCTTATTGCCCTTTTCATGCTGGCTTCTCATTTCAACAAGCATGTTGATAGGGTCAAGACCCGCATTCTCTGCAAGTGTTCTCGGGATAACTTCAAGCGCTTCAGAGAACTTGGCAACTGCTAACTGTTCCCTGCCTTTCAAGGTGCTTGCGTATTCACGCAGGCGCAGTGCAAGTTCAATTTCAGGTGAGCCTCCGCCTGCTACAAGTGTCTCATCTTCTATTGCAACGCCCACAACGCGAAGTGCGTCATGTAATGCACGCTCTGCTTCATCGGCTACGTGTTCTGTTCCGCCGCGAAGGATTATTGAGACTGCTTTCGGATTATTACACTCTGTTATGTATGTCATGGCTTCGTCGCCGATCTTCTTTTCCTCGACAAGACCTGCTTTTCCAAGATCGGAATCAGTTATTTCTTTGAGGCTTGTCAGGATCTTGGCGCCTGTTGCGCGTGCAAGTTTATCCATATCGCTCTTCTTTACACGCCTTGCTGCATATATTCCGGCTTTTGCGAGATAATGCTGGGCAATATCATCAATTCCTTTTTGCACGAACAGGACGTTAGCGCCTGAGTCAATTACCTTTGTGACCATGTCATGTATCATCTGCTCTTCCTGGTCAAGGAATAACTGGAGCTGGTCGGGTGATTTTATTGAGATCTCCGCGTCAACTTCGGTCTTCTTGATCTCAAGTGCTTCGTTCAGGAGCAGTATCCTGGCATCAGTGATTTTCTTTGGCATGTTGGTATGGACTCTTTCCTTATCAATTACCATGCCCTCGATCAATTCTGAATCTTCAACACTTCCGCCTACTTTCTTCTCGACTTTTATATCATCGACATCAACTTTTTTCTTGCCGTTTTCACTATCAACTACAGCTAATACGGAATCTACTGTAAGGTTTGCGAAAACATCCTTTGATGCTTCTGCGCCTTTTCCGGTTATTGCAGTTGCTGCGATTTTTAATAATAAGTCTTTATCTTCATTTGTTACTTTTTTTGCAAGCGTTTGAAGGATCTCTTTTGCCTTTATTGAAGCAAGCCTGTATCCGCTTGCGATAACTGTTGGATGTACTCCCATTTCCAGTAGTTCTTCTGCATTCTTCAGGAATTCACCTGCAAGAACTGCGGCTGTGGTTGTGCCGTCTCCGACCTCATCATCCTGGGTCTTTGCGACTTCAACGATCATTTTGGCTGCCGGGTGTTCGATATCCATTTCCTTAAGAATGGTTGCGCCGTCATTGGTGATTACGATATCTCCCATAGAGTCAACGAGCATTTTGTCCATTCCTTTTGGTCCAAGGGTGGTCCTTACTGCTGCTGCTACGGCCTTAGCTGCCATTATGTTATTATTCTGTGCTTCTCTTCCTTTTGTTCTTTGACTGCCTTCTCTTAAAATAAAGATTGGCTGTCCTCCTAATTGTCCTGCCATAATAAGCCTCCGTTAAAATTTTATCTGATAATCTGTACAAATTCAAGTGATTGTACGAGGGATTCTCGTTGTTTGTAATTCTATATAAGCATTTCGTTTAGTGATATTATATTATTTATAAAATAAAATTTTGGTATTATTACATGATCTGTAATCGGCTTCTCTTTCTGCCTGGATATCATGAAATCAATAACTTTAAACTTATAGATTCAATAACTATAAACTGATAGAAAGAAATCAATAGTCATATGATACTTTTTGATGATATCGGAAGTTTCCCGCTGCCAAAAGGCATAAGCAGGGAATGGGTAGAGCAGGCAAAGAAAGGCAATGATCCGAAATTACCAGACATCCTTAAAAGTGCGATGCAGCAGAAAATCGATGCTGGCGTGGATGTTCCCACATATCCCCAGTTCCGGGACATGAACCAGATGTTCCTTGAAATCATAAATGATGAATCTGCCCAGGAAGGGCCGCTCATTGTCCGAATGGACAGGGCAAGAATAATGGAACTTTCGGCAATGGAAGACGTAGGCGCACAATATTTAAAAAAAACCGGAAAGAAATTAAATGTAAGGCTTTGCGTTACAGGTCCGATAGAATTATATTTAAAGCAATTCGGCGGGACAGCCTACAAAGATGTCCTGGATGCATTCGCAACAAGTATTGACCGCTTTGTCAATAATTCCATTGATAATGCAAAACAATTCCGGATTGCGGTTATCTCGATAGATGAGCCAAGTATAGGGATAAACCCGCAGATCATGTTCAATGATGCTGATATGATAGAGGCTCTTACCCTTGCCACAAAAACATCAGGTTTAAATAAAATCGATACGGAAATCCATCTTCATTCCCCCCTTCATTATAAACTCGTATGCAGGGTGCCATCAATCGGGATAATCGGTGTTGAATCTGCTGCCAATCCATCGTATCTTGACCTTATTGATAAAAAAGACCTCGGGGATTACGACAAATTCTTAAGGGTAGGGGTTTCGCGTACTGATATTTTCGGAATGGCCGCGGTCCTTAATGAAAAATACAACACGAATGTCTGGAAAGAACCTGCAAAGTTAGACGAAATTACAACACAGATGGAAACACCTCAGATTATCGCAAAAAGGCTTGAAAAGGCATATTCGATATTCGGAGACAGGATCAAATATGCAGGTCCTGACTGCGGGCTTGGTTCATGGCCATCCCAGGAATTGGCATCAAACCTTTTGAAAAACACAGGCGCAGGTATAAAAGAATTCCGGAAGAATCAATAAACAGGGCAATCGTTTAATAGATGAGTGACAATATTTGAATTATGCGAGCAAAACAACGGGTAAATAATAAAAAAGGCGCAAAATACGAGCCCGGCATTAAATGTAAAGGAGCAAAAACAGTAAAAGTAAAACCTGCCGGTTACCCCTTGAAAGGAATGTTCCATGAATATCCTGAAACCTCGGAGCTTGATGTATTTGAGTTCTATGCAAGAGAGCAGTGGAATGGATTCATAATAAAAAAAGGAGACTTCCTGTTTGACAGGAGAATGTTCCCGGATTTTGCTTTTAAAGTAATTGAAGTTGAACCTGATAATTCTGAGATAGGAGAAAATACAAAATTCACTGTTGAAGATTATGATACTGATTTCTTCGTCCCTGAAATGAAAAAAGAAGTTACTTTCAAGAATATCATAGGACAGGAGAAAGCAAAACAGAAATGTAAGCTTATTGAGAGCTATCTTAAAAGCCCTGAGAAATTCGGTACATGGGTACCCAGGAATATTTTGTTCCACGGACCTGCAGGAACAGGAAAAACCATGATGGCGAAGGCATTGGCAACCTCCACCGATGTCACTTTCCTGCCAGTACGCGCCACGAAACTCATCGGGGAATACGTTGGTGACGGGGCGCGACAGATCCACCAGCTATATGAAAAAGCTGAGGAGATGGCGCCATGCATTATATTTATTGATGAATTTGATGCTATTGCGCTTAACAGGAATTACCAGGAGATCCGCGGTGATGTATCTGAAATTGTAAATTCGCTCCTCACCGAACTGGATGGGATAGATGAACATGAAGGGATATGCACTATTGCAGCCACAAACATGCTCCATACGCTTGATTCCGCAATACGCAGCCGTTTTGAAGAGGAAATCGGATTCTCCCTGCCAACGATTGAGGAAAGGATTGAAATATTGAAGTTCTATACTGGAACGTTCCCGAAGAAACTGGCAAAAGATGTGGATCTTGAAGCGCTCGCAAAACTCACACCGGGTTTTTCCGGCAGGGATCTTGTCGAAAAATTGCTAAAGAACGCATTGCATAAAGCCATACTGGAGGGCGGCAAAGTAACAATGGCACATTTTGAGTCAGCGCTTTCCGAATCGTTTTGCAAAAGGTCAGAACCGCCAAGAGGTATGTTCGCATAATGGCGATAAAGAGCGTAAGTTCCCTGATGGGGAACATAAAAGAAACTTACGATAAGAGCAAAAATAAATCGGAATGGCGCGTATTAAGCGGCATTAACCGCGAATATAATGACACCTTCATTGCAGGCGATAAAAAATTATGGCAGGTAAAATCGGAAGAGGTAAGCCCGGGAGAATCCATAGCTGTTGGCATGAAAGTATCAAATTTTGATGACGATCTTGAAAAAATAATGAAAAACGGGTCTCCTGTGCCTTTCGGGACTGTTACTCCAATTGACAGGAAAATTTCAGTAATAATGGCAGGGATACAGAATTTTTCTTCCGATTCATCCAATCTTCTATGTAAGGAACATCTCTCAAGTAAACAGGCCCAGCTTGAGCAGAAACTTAAGCAGCAGGTTGATCTGATGATGGATGATACTTCTTTTCGAAGGAAATATAAGGAACATAAGGACAGGCTCACAAGGGCGTACTTATAAAATCCCCATAAAGAATAAGTAGTTTAGTTGCGATTTAGGGTTTAGTCCCGTAGGGTAGTGGTCAATCCTTCTGGCCTTTGGAGCCGGAGACGACGGTTCGAATCCGCCCGGGACTATCCCACCTTTTTTGCATACATAAACTTAATATATAGTATTGTCAATTATTTATTGGAGTGATATGAATGAAGATTAATTCTTCTTTAGTAGTATTATTTGGGATATTAGCACTATTAGTCGTTAGTGGTTGCACTCAACGAACAACTGTACAACCAACACCATCTGTAACAGCGTCTGTACAACCAACACCATCTGTAACAACAGCTGTACAGCGAACATCAGCTATAGCAACGCCTGTAGCACAGCCTACAGCAGGGCCATCAACGGTTACAGTCTCTGCTGGAAATTATATCGTTGATAGTAAAGGAAAAACACTATACATGTCTACAAGCGATATTATGGGAGATAGTAAATGCACAGGTACCTGTCTTAATAGTTGGCCTAGTTTCTATCAAGAGGGTATAACTGTCTCTTCCGGACTTAACTCTTCTGATTTTGGAACAATTACAAGGAGTGATGGAAAGGAACAAACAACCTATAAAGGCTGGCCATTATACTATTTCTCTAATGATGTAAATCCAGGTGATACTAAGGGAGATGGGATGAACGGAAGGTGGTTTATCGCCAGATCAGATTATACAGTTTTTCTCGCAGATAAAAACAGTCTGAAATTCATCGTTGACGCGAAGGGAAATACTCTTTATCTTTTTACTAAAGATAGGCCCGGAGTAAGCAATTGTATAGGGAATTGTTCGCAGATATGGCCTGCTTTCTATAGTGAGAATATCGTTGGGCCATCTATAATGAATAGTTCTAATTTCGGTCTTATTACCAATAGCTATGGGTTCGAGCAAACAACCTATAAACAAATGCCACTATACTACTATGCTAACGATACAAAACGCGGGGATACAAATGGCCAGGGTGTGAATAATACCTGGTTCGTCGTAGGACTTAATACTACAATTGCATCAACGAACGTTACATCATCTCCTGTTGCCACAGGAGGAGTTACATCATCTCCCGTTGCAACGGCTACAAGCGGAGGATATTGATAGGGATTGTAATTTAAAAAAGCGAAAATAGCAGTATCAAAATTCGTGGAGTATACTCCAACTTTTGAATAAGTATAGAGTCAATGAATAGAATGATTCACAGTGAACCGCCACCTGCTGCTTGTAGCGTGGCAGTTCATTAATGTTTAGTTCATTTATTCGGGAATATCATTTCCATTTTTTGAGAATGGCTGATGCCTTATATATTTCAGTAGATAGTCTAATGGATTACCAGAGAGGTGAAAAAATGAGAAATTATAAAGATATTTCAGAAATTGATCTTGAGAGGGTAAGTTATTTACTATCCACCAGCGAATTGTTAGAAAAAATGCTAGATGAGGCCCAAAGTAAAACAACAAAAAATACTGATGCAAAATTCAGTGAGGCGCTGGCTCCTACCTGTATATGAAAGGACGAACAAAGAATCCCATATATCATTTAGAGGGAGAACTGAGCAAGACCTGCGGGAATAGAACCTGATTATTGATAGAAGGATTTTTTTAGCATTATCCAGGTACTTTTATAGGCGTTCCTGATATTGGTTCAATTTTTTCTACTTTTAGTTTCGCCAATAAATTTTCTAACAACTCAGAAACTATTTCATCTTTTTTATCAATTTCTCTTATCCAGATTCTTATACTGAACGTTATTTTGGAATCCGAAATATCAGAGATCAAGACTTTCGGCTCGAACACTCCCATATCCAATTTATCTTTAAATAACATTTTAAAGCTGGATAACTCAAATAATTGGGAGATAATACCTTTTTCTATCCGGGATACATTAGGAAGTACTTTTGGATGTTTATTTGTAACTTCTTTAACGATATTTTTGACTTTTTCAAAATCGTAAGAATAAGGTATTGATAATAGTATCGGAACCTCTGTAAAACCTGACCTTGTATAGTTAATAACAACAGTAGAGACCATGACCGAGTTTGGTACATAAAACAATCTTCCATTTCTATTTCTTAAAACCGTGCGAGTCAGCTTAATTTCCTTTATATTGCTTATTCCTGTATCACCAATTTCAACCCAGTCATCAATCTGGATAAGTCTTACTACTGAAATCAATACTCCGGCTATGAAATTTTGGATTATTTGCTGAGCCCCGAAAGCAATTGCAATACTAAATATGCCAAGTGATGCAATTAATGCATTTAAATCTAAATTAAGTACATAACGCACGCCATAGTAAAATCCCAGTGAGTAAATGGCATATTGTATGGTTATGGCTATTAATTTCGAATTACCTAATGAAAGCTTGTCATCTAATAATCTTCTCAATAAAGCGTATGATATGTTAGCTAAGATCACGGTAAGAAGGAAAATAAATATGAATATCAAAAAATCTTCTAAGGTTACATTGCCTATAAAAATATTGCCTCCAACCATCGGGTTAGAATCTATTTTCTTTCTTTAAAAATGCTTCTGATATGAAAAATATTTGAAAATACAGTTATTTGAGACCTCACTGGATTATTTCTTTATTATCCTGTAAGTTCTTTCCTGATGCTATCGCATATTTCCCTGGCTTCGTTATTTACAGCGACGATCTCGATCTCATCAGGCCCTGATGCTCCAAGACCCAATTCCACAGCTCTTGCAATCTGTTCCTGCTCAAAAACATTGCCTCTTTCAACCTCCCCTGTCGTGCCATAAATACGCAAAATCGCTACACCCACAGCATCAAGAGCTACCCTGTCATTGCTTGCGATCATGATTCCGGGTTTGATTAGCGTTCCTTCTTCCGGCCCGCCTTTTGAGAATCCTGAAATCCCATCCATTATTACGATATCAGGTTCGTAAGCTGTATTTATTTCCGCTATCATCTGTCTCTGGTATTTTGAAGAATGGAGTTCAGACATATAATTATAGTTATCTTCAGGATCATACCTGGCAACCATGCCCACGCTATTTTTAAGAGACAGTGTGAAATGACCCCCAAACCTGTGGGTTTTCAGGCAGCAGGTCTGGATTATGAAATCAGCATCCCGGAATAATTTTGGAAAAAGGAAGCCTCTTTTCCAGTGGCTATTTGCAGGCTTTTCTTGTATCCATTCACTTCCTTTCAAATCATTAAGGATAACTACACCAAACCCATGCTTTTTTGAAAGTGTCATGATCCCCAGGTGTTCCAGCGTTTTTTCGGTTTCTCCCATACCGCTTCTTTCAGCAATTACGATACTTGCTCCTTTTTCCCTGAAAGAATCAATCATCGCTGATATAGTATCAGGATGTGTGGATGCCGGGTATGGATCCGGGCTATTGAAGTTCGCTTTGAGCGAAATTTTTTTGCCAGAATATTTGTCTAAATCGAAATATTTCAATAGCTCTTTTATTCCCGAACTTCTTTCGTTTGTCTTTATTATATATACTTTTGAAATGATCCCTCTTTTCATGCGCGTTCCCTCCCCATTGGATATTTCATTTACGGGTTCCTTCCTGTAAATGCATATGGTTTTATCCTGTATTTAATCCCTGACTATCAGAACTACCAGGACTGTAAAAATCATTTCTTTCTCATTTTCTTAAGAGGCGTACCACACACAGGGCAGTCATCCCCCTGCGGGAACCGCCGCTTGCATCCTATACAGAATTTTTCCCAGAGAAGAACGTCCTTTATCTTTTTCTGTCCTGCAGGCATGACCTTTATTTCCAGCTGGATTGCGGTATTCTGGACAGCATAATCATCGGTGATAAGTATCGTATCTTCATTCCGGGCATATTCAAGAGCCTTTGCCAGCAGGTCTATATCGGTTTTTGAGAGTTCTTCACTATCTCTGGTTGTCCTGGCTTTCGCTGTTACTTCCATGATACAACTTTGAAGCGGAGGCTCGATCCTTACATTCATTAGTTCCATTATTGTACGAGACCTCTCATCCCTGATCTCATCTACAACTGAGGGGACTGTTATTATATTTCCTTCGATCCTTTTCCCGATAATGAATAAGGAAGAATCAGCGATATGGATCATTTTGATATCTCCGGATTAATGATTAAAGACCGGATAGGGTCAGGTTCCATTTCCTTCCCATGCTTAATTCCAGCTATTTGCATTATCGATGCAACTGTCATTCTTGTCACTTCAACTACATAGTTAATGTCTATATTGTCATATGTATCGGTTATCTTATGTGTATGAGGAGACCTGTCTGCCTGGCATACCCCAACGACTGCATAACCTGCTGATAAAAAAGGCATGTGATCACTATGCCAGAGGTCTGACAATCTGCCAGTAAGATTCGTATAGCCGGAAGCAGCCCTTTTCATCACTTCTGCGAATTTATGGGAATCAATATTTTTAGGGAAAATATGATTTCCCTGGTCTTCTCCAATAATGACTTTCCAGTTAGACATTACATCAGAATATCCTATTTCATCAAGATTTATGACCAGAACGATATTCATTTTGCTCGAAAGGGCGTGATCTGCATATGCCCTGGAGCCCCACAGGTTCTGTTCCTCGCCAGTAAAGGCAATAAAACGGATCGTATAATCCATATCTACATTATTGATGAGACGTGCAATCTCAACCATGGCAGCCACACCGCTTGCATTATCATTCGCACCTGGGGCGGGACATGTTTGCCAATCCCAATTTACTGTTGATTTTGCTATCGAATCATAATGTGCGCAAAGGATAAGGATTTTATCCGGTTCTCCTTTCCCATGTTTTGTACAGACTATATTTTTCTGTATTGAGTCGCAAAGAATAAAATCATGATATTCCACATCAGAATATCCCATGATGCTAAATTGCCCGTATATCCACTCCCTGGCCAGAGCTGCTTTATCTGAGAATGTAAAACGGGTTGAAAAGCCAGTCAGGTGCTGTATATTGCTTTTAATGTCAATCAGGGAAACTTCTTTAACAATAGACGAAATATTTTTGTTTTGAATCATTTCTTTTCCTACTGGCATACTTGATAATGTAGTACTCTATACTTTTCAACAATAAACACGACCATAAGATATTAATTTATTGTCAACATCTATGGCAAAAAAGTTAACAATCATTCAAATCATGCTAAGAAAACTGCGAACAAAACTTGAAAACGGTGAAAGCATAGACTTCCTGGAGGCTCTGGAACTCATGAAGCTAAAAGGATATGAATGCATGGAGCTATTCTCTCTTGCAAACCATGTCCGTTCCAAACTTGGTGACAGGGTTGATCTTTGTTCCATAATAAATGCAAAATGCGGTTTATGCCCCGAAGACTGTAAATTCTGTGCACAATCTGTTCATAACGATACAGAAATTACGCCATATCCTTTGATGGATGAAGAAGATATCCTCAACATGGCGCAATTGATGGAAGAAGAAGGGGCTGCAAGATTCTGCATTGTTACAAGCGGAAAAGAAGTAAATGGTAAAGATTTTGAAAATATATTAAGTTCTATACGAAGAATAAGGACTGAAACTGGTTTATCGGTCTGCATTTCTTCAGGTATGCTTACAATTAAACGTGCTTTAGCCCTCAAAAGTGCAGGAGCTACACGAATACATCATAACCTTGAGACCTCAAGGAACTTTTTTAATAAAATATGTACAACGCACACGTATGATCAAAAAATAAAAACAATTCATATTGCAAAAAATGCAGGGCTTGAAATATGCTGCGGAGGGATTATCGGAATGGGTGAGCCGATACGTGATCGGCTGGAACTTGCTTTTACCCTGAGGGATCTGGATGTTGATTCCATCCCCATCAATATATTAAATCCAATCAAAGGAACGCCTATTGATATTGAACAACCAATAATGCCCTTTGAAATCCTGAAAACAATTTCTATTTTTCGCCTAATTCTTCCAGAAAAAAATATCCGGATAGCAGGAGGCAGGGAGAAAAACCTCAGGGACTTACAAAGCTTATGCCTTTTAGCAGGGGCAAATGGGTTGCTGCTAGGCAATTATCTGACCACCGGGGGCAGAACGCCGCGTGATGATATTCAGATGATAACTGACCTCGGACTGATCCCAGGAGGTGTTCATGTTTAGCATTCGGATGAGAGCAGAAAAAAATAAAAAACACATATCAGGAGCTGAGAATCTCGTTGATATACCAGAAATCCAGACAACCGTTTCTGCACTTGTTGAACGGGCATTATCACATGAAAAAGGAGAACCCGATCTTATTAATATAACCGTTGAATCATTAAAAACTCCTATTAAGAAAGTTACTTCTCTCCCGCTTATTTTGGCGAATGTTGAAAATGAGATCGAAGGGAAGATTCTTGCGCGAAAATTACTCCGGGAACTCAAAATACCGGCCTTGTGCGTTGAAAAAAGTATCTCTCTTCTTGAAAAAGGCCCTGCTAATGGTGAAAATATGCGGGGTGCGATAATCATGGATCTGAAGGGGAACAGGATTGAACCTGACAGGATTCGCGGTATCCGTGCATCCCGTATGGATATTACAGACGAAGCTTCAAATGAACTTTTTAAAGAGCTTTCAGGCTCAGGATTGTCATCGTATTTTAAAAATATAAGCGAAGCGCTTATACTTGCAACAAAAGTAGCATCGGTCAAAGGCACAGTTGCGGAACTTTGCTGGTCTGATGATCCATCATATACAGCAGGTTATGTGGCCTCACAAAAAATGGGATATATAAGGATATCACATTTGAAAAAGAAAGGTGGCCAATTAGGGGGGCGAGTTTTTTTTGTGGATGATATCGACCATGGAAAATATATTACTGAGATTGAGAAGACTCCGGTCCTTGTGAATAAATTCGGCGGAATTGTGGAGCTTATTAGAAATCAAATTAAAATTTGAGGAATGACTATGGAACAAATACAGGTAATGAAATTAAAAAAACCAGATATGAATGAAACCGCAAACATCGCTGTTCTTGGTGCAGGAGGTCTTGGAATGGCAGCCGCAAAAATACTTGGGCGGAAAAAGGAAATGAGACTTGCAGCAATTGCTGACAAGACCGGCTATATTATCGATCATAATGGGATAGATCCTGAGCTTCTTGAAAACAAAGAGCTGGGTGATGTTGGCATAAGAACTGATGATGCAATATCCTGCATTGTTGAAAATTGCCGGGAATTTGATGGTATTTTCCTGGCTCTTCCCAACCTCACGAACAACTTTATCCCTGAGGTTGTATCGATGTTTGCCAGAGCAGGTTTTAAGGGTGTGATGGTGGATGCCATGAAACGGTCGCAGGCTGTTGAGATGATCTTTGGGATGGATGATATTATAAAAAATACCAGTATTACATA
Organism: Candidatus Methanoperedens sp.; assembly: GCA_012026795.1. Classification (NCBI taxonomy): domain Archaea; kingdom Methanobacteriati; phylum Methanobacteriota; class Methanomicrobia; order Methanosarcinales; family Candidatus Methanoperedentaceae; genus Candidatus Methanoperedens; species Candidatus Methanoperedens sp. Next base: position 138,637 of record VEPM01000008.1, on the reverse strand, counting down.
TATTACAGGAGCAGGCGCTACACCTGGATTACTTACCTGTGCTGCCGCTATTGCGGCAAATTCTTTTATGGAAGTAACGAACGTCGATATAAATTTCGGAGTAGGGGTATCAAACTGGGAATCGTATCGTGCAACAATACGGGAAGATATAGCGCATCTTGAGGGCTTTAATCTTGAAAAAGCGGCAAATATGACATGTGCCCATATAAAAAATGAACTCGATAACAGAAAAGGCATTCTGCAATTACACAAAATGGAACATGCAGATGATGTGCTTCTTGAGAGAGCCGGTATCGTATCCCGCGAAAAAGTAGCTGTTAGCGGAGTAGTTGATACCAGGAATCCCAGGAAACCGGTAAGCACTACGATGACCCTTACAGGAAAGACATTTGATGGGGCTGTTTCAAGCCACAGGTTCATTCTGGGTGATGAGACCACAATGGCGGCTAATGTAGTTGGGCCTGCTCTTGGATGGATGAAAGCAGGTTTTGAGTTCCATAAACGTGGAATATACGGTGTGTTCGGGTCAGCCGAACTCATGCCAAGATTCGTTAAATGAAAATGAAATGGCTCTCAGATGAGCTTGGACAAATTAAAAGTAAAGGATTATATCGGGAACTCAGGACGATCGGATCTGCCCAGTCCCCAAGGATAAAAAAAGATGGCAGGGAATACATACTTCTATCGTCTAATAATTACCTTGGCCTGGCCACTCACCCAAAAGTGAAAAAAGCTGCGGCTGATACAATAGAAATATACGGATCAGGCGCGGGGGGATCCCGGCTGACTACCGGGAACACTGACATTTACAATAAGCTGGAAGAAAAAATAGCGGATTTTAAGGGTGCGGAGGATGCGATCGTATTCAGCTCGGGATATATGGCAAATATCGGAACTATATCAGCTTTGATGAAAAGAGGCGATCTGATACTAAGCGATGAACTCAATCATGCAAGCATTATCGATGGTTGCAGACTTAGCCGCGCAGATGTGAAAGTCTATCCCCATAAAGATGTTTCCTGTCTTGAAAAAGAGCTTGGTGCATCGAAAAACAGCAAAAAACTAATTGTAACTGATGGTGTTTTCAGTATGGATGGAGATATAGCGCCTCTCCCTGAGATCATAGAGATCGCAGAGAGGTTCGATGCAATGGTCATGGTAGATGATGCCCATGCTACTGGCGTTCTTGGCAAACATTCCAGGGGTACAGGGGATCATTTCAATGTAGATGCTGATATTACAATGGGAACCCTTAGCAAAGCCCTTGCAAGCTCCGGGGGATACGTTGCCGGAAATAACGAGCTTATAGAATATCTTCGAAATGTTTCACGTTCATTTATTTTCTCAACTGCACTTCCACCGCCGGCCGTGGCTGCTGCCGCTGCTGCCATTGATATTATCCGGGAAGAAAATCCGGCAACAAAACTCTGGAGGAATGTCGCGATCTATAAAAAAGGGCTTATTGATGTGGGATTTAATATTCAATGTGAAACCCAGATCGTTCCCATAATAACAGGAGATACGGATACAACCATGAAAGCTGCTCTTTTGCTTGAAAAACAGGGTATTTTTGTCCAGGGAATCAGGCCTCCAACGGTGCCGGAAGGTGTAGGCAGGATAAGGACTACATTGATGGCAACCCATAGTAAGCAGGATATAAGCGATGCACTTGTTGCTATTAAAATTGTAAAAGAAAAATTCAATCTATGATAATTAATATGACCGGGATATTCATTACAGGAACCGATACAAATGTGGGAAAGACAGTGATAGCAGCAGGACTTGCAGGAGCCATTAAAAATAAAGGATATAGCATAGGTGTGATGAAAGCTGTCCAGAGCGGCGCAGGAATAAGAAACGGTAAACTTTATTCCCCGGATGCCGAACTCATGATGAAGGTGATCGAAATAAAGGCTGACGTGATGTTGACATGTCCTTATCTACTGAAAGAAGCGATGGCGCCAGGGATCGCTGCAGAAATTGAAGGAATAAGCATAGACATTGATATTATTAAAAATGTTTACATAGAACTTGAAAAAAGACATGATATTGTAATTGTCGAGGGAGCAGGGGGTATTGCTGTCCCTGTAAAGAAAAAGTTCCTTATTTCTGATTTAATAAAATATATGGATATTCCTGCCATAGTCGTTGCCAGAGCAGGTCTTGGAACTATAAACCATACAGTTCTCACGATAGAATATGCAAAAAGGTCAGGGATTAAAATAATAGGGGTAATAATAAACAATTACAGGGGCGGTATTATTGAAGACAAAAATCCCGGAATCATAAATGAACTTACCGGGATCCCCATATCAGGAGTTATTCCCAATGATCCTTCTATATGCTCGGAAAGAGGGATACCTGGGAATATTGTATCCCTCATTGAGAAAAATGTTGATCTGGATAGAATTATTAGTTTCCCTTTTTAGGTCTTTTTTCGGGATTTCGCATCGATTTCATTCCCGAATGCTTTTCCAGGTACGATTGCAGCAGCGATCGCCGAAACTATCAATGCCTTGTATATATCGATACCAATGAATGGCAGTGCCCCGAGTTCAATGGCTTTTTGTACATTAACTCCAAGTACAAACAATAGCTGAACAACGCCAAAAAGGTATATTATCGCAATACCAAGAAGCATCAGGCTGAATAGACCTGCAAAACTCCTGGATTTTATATACCTGTCAGTGAACCAGCCGATTACTAATGAAGCAAAAATAAAACCGATTATATAACCACCGGTGACTCCTGTGAGAATTTCTAAACCTGCTTTTCCCCCATTGAACCATGGAACTCCGGCAACGCCCAATACTGCATATAATCCCTGGCTTATTCCGCCATACCATTTCCCAAGAATGACTCCTGAAAGAAGAACTGCAAAGACCTGGCCAGTGACCGGCACAGGTGTATAAGGAAGATAGAACCGCAGTTGCGCAAATATTCCTGTCAGGCCGGCAAAAATAAATGCCAGGGCAAGTTTGTTTACTAAGTTTGATTCAAATCTCCATTTAAAGAAATCATATTTCGCGGATTCATATTTTATGAATATATCTTTAAAATTATTTGTAAATTCAGACATATTATCACCATTGTCAACTTCTTTTCTCTTCAGGTAGACAACCTTTATAAATTGATCGCATGGGAATTTTTTCCGGATTTTTCCGGAGTTCTCATTCACAATACATCCTTATATCATCCTGCATAATAGCACATGCATGGCAAGTTACAAGTTGATGGTAAAGGATGTTATAAAAAAAGCCGATATTCTTCTTGAAGTAATTGATGCCAGGTTCCCGGACGAGACCAGAAATAGCGAGATTGAGCGGGATATAATGCGTGCAAATAAGCCTTTCATAATAGTCATCAACAAATGCGATCTTGTATCAAGGGAGACGCTTGAGAAAAACAAATCCCGATTATCACAGGTCGCACCCACAGTCTTTGTGTCCAATAAGGAAAAGTTCGGGACAACGCTGTTAAGACACAAAATCCTTGAAATCGCAGGCATAAAAGGGCGTGACATACTGGTGGGTTCAATTGGTTATCCCAATACGGGGAAATCATCGGTGATAAACGGTGTGTCAGGAAAGCATTCAGCAAGGACGTCCCCGATATCAGGTTTTACAAGAGGGGTCCAGCTTGTGGATGCAGGTTCACGAATCATGTTCATCGATACTCCGGGTGTGATACCATTTGGTGAGAACGACGAATATATCCAGGGTCTTCTTGGGGTGAAGGATGCAACGCACCTGAAAGATAAAATCGGGGTAGCTATGAAGATTATAGAGAAACTTTGCGCAGAAAATAAAACTGCCCTGGAATCCTTATACCATATCACAATAGAAGGACAGGATTCTTATGATGTAATTCTACTCATAGGAAAAGGATGTAACTTCCTGAAGAAGAAAGGTGAAGTCGATGAAGAAAGAGCGGCTATGAAAATAATCAATGATTGGCAAAAAGGGCTGCTTCTGGTTTAGTGCCTCACACTGTATTATTTACCTTATTACTTCGTTAATAAACTTAGAATTCACTTAGCCCCAAATCCACCGCGAAGGAATCTCCGGAGGTCTTCTTCTTCATCTATTTCCAGATCCCGGGGTATTTCTTCCCTGTCAGTTTTCATTTTCATAACCCCAACAAGGTTTCTTCAACAGCAAAAGCATCCCTGCCGCAGTCCATGCATGATACAACAGCAATTCCCTTGATAAAATCCGCAGTCTTTAGCGGAATTGTATTTTTACAATTAGGGCATTTATAACGCTTATCGCTTTTCATATCAACCACTTTTTTTTTAGCGGTATCCATGTTTGAATCTGTAACTATCTCTGATGTGTATTTCATATATTTCACTCCTCCAAATAATCATATGTGGAATTTCTGATCCACAAAAGCTAATACTTCCTATGATTATAAAAACGTTTTGCTGTTTATTAGAATTAGTGCTATCCTTTTACTACGATAATTATACTCTCTAAAATAATGTATATGAACAAGTTAGAAATACATATTGTATCCCTTATTTCCACTCAAAATCTACGGTACTACTCTATTCACACCATGTTATATATCAGTGCTACTACTCTGATAGTAATAGAGTAAAACAATAATTTGTTTTACTTAAATCATAGAGTGGGGTTAGAGGCAGGTTGGGGGATGTGGGGGTTAATATATTAAAAATGTGCTATTAAAAACGTTGTTATTAAAAACTTTTTTTGTTTAAAAAAAATGGATTTTCCGGCTTAAGCCGTATGAATCCCTCTTTTTTTATTCTTTCCAGGATATGCTGATGCTGAACGGACCTGTGATTTCATCCACATATTTGACATCTTTGTAAATGTATCCGTATACATCTTGGTTATGATCTTTAAAGGCTCCATGATCTCTTTCATAGACCCTACTGCCGGCATATCCTCAAAAAAATTCTCAAAAGCCTTTTGATAGGTCTTAACCCACAGATTATAAAATTTATTATATGTTTCAGGATCGGATTGTTTCGACAGCTCTTGCGCTTTTTCTGACATTTCTTCCAGTGCTGCTATCCATGACTTATACATTCTCAGGTAAATGTCGGTGGCCTTTGTAAAATTCTCAAACATCTCCCTGGAAAGTTCAGTGGATTTTCCATATTTATCATATATTTCTTTATATGTATCCACCCATAAGTTATAAAATTCCTTGTAACTTTCAGGGCTTGTCTTTCCCCTTGAGATTTCTGCCATCTTCTCAGAAAGTTTCATCATGGAATCATTCATTGGCCCGCAAATCTGCTTATATGATTTTCTCCATAATTTTGACATCTGCAAAAAGCCCTCCAGGTAGAAATCAGGCATGCCGCCATATTCCCCGAATAACTCTTTTGTACTTTCTTCAGAAGGCATTGAAAGGATCCTGTCGAACATTTTTTCATAGGACTTCGTCCACATATCATAGTATTCCTTATATTTTGCAGGAGTCTGTTCACCCTGAAGTATGTCTTTTGTCATCCGGGTATTTTTTTCAAGCTCGGCAATCCAGGAACTGAATAGTTTATTTGTTTCATCGGCTCTTGTTATGAACTTTTCAAGTATCTCTTTATTGGGCCGTGGCGCAGGGATCGGATAAAATATACCAAAGGTATTCTGATATGTGTTGATCCATTCATCATAAAATTCCATGTATTTCTGTGGTGTCGCTTCTTTTGAAAGAAGAACTGTTTTGTCAAACATCTCTTTAGTGGATTCAAGCCATGGCCTGTATAGCTTCTCGTATGAATCTCCCCACATTTTGGAAACTGCTGTATAACTGTCAGCCCATGTATTGAAAATATCTTGCTTTTCTTCACTCTCTTCTTTCATAATATTACTTTTGTTTACCATTCTTATCTCCTCCGAACTGAAAATATTTAATTGATATAATTTTTTATTATCAATTAAATATAACTATAGAAAGCAATTTGCAATTACGTTTTTCCCCTTGGTCTGCAAATATGCCTCTGATTAATACTTATGTTGTTTTGTTATATAAAGATTTTTTACCGATACCCATATGATCGACATGGCAATGGTCATGAAAGAAAAGAAAAATGCAGATAATTTTGCCGCGATCCTTACAATCCCGGAACAAACCTGTCAATTGTTGCTGATTTCTGAACTAATATAAGTATTAATTGTCATTGTAATCGCTGGTGATACAAAATGAGTCACAATACAAGAAGGAATCGTCTTTGTCTCTAAACAAGACAACATATTGAAAAAAACTCCTGTCCTCAATACATTGAGAGAGTGGCGTGAGTTTGAGTTGGCAGATGAAAAACACGAAATTAATTTCAGAGGTCGATAACATGACAAATCTATTACTGGTACTTTCAAAAGACCCGCATACAACCGAAATCCCCAACCTGGTGCTTGATATAGGTCTAAATGCCAGGGCAAAGAAAAACAATGTTTCCCTGTATCTTGTCGAAGATGGGGTTACAGCAGCACGGAAAAGCGAATTTGGGAATAAGCTGCTGGATGCAAAAAAGAAAGGTATCAGGATACTTACTGATGATAAAGCCGTCCAGTCCCGGGGACTTGTTGGAAAGCTCGTCGAAGGAGTTGAAGTTAAAGAAATAGGTACGCTCCTTGACCATATTATCGAGGACGGTAACAGGGTGGCGTGGTTCTAAAGGTGATAAAATGGCAAACAATGGAAACAACAAAACATTAACGATCGTATCGATAAACGGGCCATATCGAGATGAGTCGGCATACACACTGGTCAGGCTCGCTCATGCCGCAAAGGAGAAAGGGATAAATGTCAACTTTTTCAACTACCTTGACGGAACGATAATTGGCCATCGTGACCAGGGACCAAAGGAATTCCCGGTTGTGGAGCAGCTGTTTGGAACCGTTCTCAAAAAAGGGCTCAAAAATCCCAAAACAGATGCAATAGCATGCATTAAATGCACTGATGCGCGCGGCGTAACGAAACAGCAGACTGAAGGTGTAGTGATCGGCGGTCTTTATGACCTTGGAGAGTGGACAGCAGAATCAGACAAGACAATATTACTGGGATGAGAACATGAGCAAGAAAGTAAACATAATCGTTACCCAGCCCCCTTACGGCAAGGAGGACGCTTACAGCGCGATACCCCTTGCCGAAACGCAGGCTGCGGCAGGGAATTCGCCTTCTATCACTTTTGTGAGCGGAGGCGTGCATTCAACTGTAAAAGGACAGAAGACAGGTTACGGTGATGTTGCAGTATGGCAGAAAGATGTGCCAAGCATTGAGGCTTCCATACTGAAGGCGAAAGACAGCGTTAAATTCTATGCGCTGGATGCCGACCTCAAAAAAAGAGGAGTGAACGATAGCGAGATAATCGAAGGGATCTTGAAACAAAACATCGATGAACTCACGGACAGGATACTGGAGAGTGAAGTGACACTGGTATTCTGATATTAAGAAAACGAATAATTCTTACATTTTTTGCCTTTATACAAACTTAAAATATATCAGGACCCATAGTGGTTACACATGCACAGAATAGATGCAAGAGGTAAAGTATGCCCACTGCCATTGTTCTATACCAAAAAACATATCGATGGGCTAAAAACCGGGGACGAATTTGAAGTGTTAACTGATGACGTTACTGCAAGAAATGCTATTCCTCAATGGATAAAAGAACATGGACATGAAATTGTCAAGATCGAGGAATCAGGCGTTGATTTTAAAGTAACTATACGAAAACATTGATTTTTTTTGCCTTAATCATTCGTTTTTTGGGGTAATTGGGTTAATTGTTGCTGATTTCTCTATAGTTATATAACTTTGGGAAATTGTTTGATCTGGTGTGATAAAAATGATAAAAATATTAATCGTATTTGCTATTATGCTATTATTAGCAGCTCCGGCAACAGCCGCTAATGTCACGAAAGTTGAGATTCGCGGAGTGGTTTTTGACTCCGGTTCAAGTACTTATAACACTACTTTGCAGTGGGATGCCCAGAAATTCCCCGGTTTCTGGTATGCTCCAGGTGGAGGAAAATCAAGCGAGAGCCTTAAGATCATTAACCAGCCTGCATCAAGTCTAACCATCAATAACCGGGTGATTGAAAAAGGAAACCTTCAGTACAATACCACACGCTCAGACCAGAAATTCAAGGTATTCAGTGAAAAAAACAGGAAGGTAGAGAACGGTCTTGAGTATAACAGCACCGCTAAAACCTTCAAACCGGGTACCGCAGGTGGTTATTATGCGCGGCTTGGCTGGTTCGGTGATCTTTATATTGCTGTGAACGGGAAAGCAAATAAGTTAGCTAAGCTGGTAAAAGAACAGAAGGCAGAAGAAAAGAAGACATTGAAACTGGGAACCTCGTGGGACCTTGGGGAAGGTTACAACCTTACGGTCCAATCTCTTGATACAGCAACAAATCCGAGGCAGGCATGGCTTTCTCTAAGCAAGGACGGTAAAACATTCGACAACAGGGTCGTGAACGAAGGAGAGGTATATACTTATATTGAGAAAAGCGTAGGCGGAGAGTCCAGTGTGCCCGTATTCGTAACTTATGTGGAAAGCATATTTACAGGCGCGGAAGGCATGTCAACGTTTGTCCAGCTCAGGTACACATGGCTGATATCCCTGGATGTTCTCGAAATAAAAGCAGGAGATAAGTTCGGTGTATTTGAAGTAAAGGAAGCAAATGAAAATTATGTGCTTCTTGACAACAAGGATAATCCAATAACCCTCGGCCAGAATTCGGTTCAGTCACTCTTTGGCAATTTGAGCTTTAAAGTGGCGGACAGTTCGACAGCTCTGAGGTTCTATCCAATTCTTGAAAAGACTGCACCCGGGAAATATGAGATACACGGAATGGTTTTTGACTCCGGTTCAAGTACTTATAACACTACACTTCAGTGGGATGCCCAGAAATTCCCCGGTTTCTGGTATGCTCCAGGTGGAGGAAAATCAAGTGAGAGTCTTAAGATCATTAACCAGCCTGCATCAAGTCTAACCGTCAATAACCGGGTGATTGAGAAAGAAAAACTCCAGTACAATACCACACGCTCAGACCAGAAATTCAAGGTATTCAGTGAAAAAAACAGGAAGGTAGAGAATGGTCTTGAGTATAACAGCACCGCTAAAACCTTCAAACCGGGTACCACAGGTGGTTATTATGCGCGGCTTGGCTGGTTCGGTGATCTCTATGTTGCTGTGAACGGGAAAGCAAATAAGTTAGCTAAGCTGATAAAAGAACAGAAGGCAGAAGAAAAGAAGACATTGAAATTGGGAACCTCGTGGGATCTTGGGGAAGGTTACAACCTTACGGTTCAATCTCTTGATACAGCAACAAATCCAAGGCAAGCATGGCTCTCTTTAAGCAAGGACAACGAAAGCCTTGATTACAGGGTTGTAAAGGAAGGAGAAGTATATACTTATATTGAGAAAAGCGTAGGCGGAGAGTCCAGTGTGCCCGTATTCGTGACTTATGTGGAAAGCATATTTACAGGTACAGAAGGCATGTCAACGTTTATCCAGCTCAGGTACACATGGCTGATATCCCGGAATGTTCTTGAAATAAAAGCAGGAGATAAGTTCGGTGTATTTGAAGTAAAGGAAGCAAATGAAAATTATGTGCTTCTTGACAACAAGGATAATCCCATAACCCTCGGCCAGAATTCGGTCCAGCCGCTGTATGGCGAGTTGAAGTTCAAGGTAGCAGATAGCTCAACAGCATTGCGGTTTTATCCTCTGCTCGAATATTCAATCCTTGAACCTAAAGTTGAAGCAAAAGCGCAGCCTGTATCCCCGCAGCCGACAACTACGGCTGCAAGTTCGGCAGTTGTATCTGAGCCCTTACGCGCCACTGCCCCTGTAAATGTCCAGACAACGCAGACCGAAAAACCATTAACGTCCACAGCTTTACCAGAGCAGTGGAATTGGATATTTTTCGCGGTAGCTGGTCTGATTGGGACAGGATACCTGATTCTTAGAAAGGGTTAATAACCATGCCAACGATCAGCGAAAAAATACTCAGCCGCGCAGCCGGAAAACAAGCTGTTGCAGATGATTTTGTGATTGCCAATATTGATTATGCAATGGCGCATGACGGCACGGGTGTTCTTGCCGTAAAGGCCTTCAAAGAGATGAGTGCAAAAAAAGTATGGGATCCAGGCCGGATAATCGTGCCGTTTGATCACTATACGCCTGCTCATACCGATACTGGCGCAAAACTGCATCAGGGTATAAGACAATGGGTCCGCGAACAGGGAATTACTAACTTCTTTGATATAGGTGAAGGAATATGTCACCAGGTGCTTCCTGAAAATGGATTTGCCATGCCTGGAAAACTAATAATAGGCGCGGATTCGCACTCATGCACATACGGGGCTTTCGGGGCATTTTCAACAGGTGTCGGTGCAACTGACATGGCAGAAGTTTTCGTATCCGGAAAACTCTGGCTTCGCGTGCCGCATACGATCAAGATAACGGTTGATGGAAAACTCCCACCGGGCATATCGGCAAAAGACCTGACACTTAATATCATAAAAAACATAGGAACCGATGGCGCGAATTATAAGGCCATCGAATATTACGGAGAAACGATCCGTAATCTATCGATAGCACAGCGCATGACGCTTTGCAATATGTCCATAGAAATGGGGGCAAAAACCGGCATAGTGCCGGCAGATGAGAAAACGTTCGATTACCTGAAGGGAAAGGCAAAAGAAAAATACGAGCCTGTTTATGCTGATGACAACGCAGCATACTGCGAAGATCTGTATTATGATGTGTCAAACCTTGAGCCGCAGATCGCAAAACCGCATGAAGTTGATAATGTTTCCAATATAGGCGAAGTCGCCGGGACACCTCTTGACCAGGTTTTCATAGGTTCATGCACGAATGGCAGATACGAAGACCTCCAGGTTGTTGCAAATATCCTGCACAAAAAGCATGTAAAAGTCAGGACAATTGTTCTTCCGGCTTCGCGTTCAGTACTAATAAAAGCCACTAACTCAGGAATAATTGCGGCTCTCCTGAAAGCAGGCGCTGTTATCGCCCCACCCGGATGCGGGCCGTGCCTTGGAGCCCACCAGGGAGTGATATGCGAAGGAGAGACCTGCCTTTCAACATCCAACCGTAACTTCAAGGGACGTATGGGCGCAGGTGGATTGATATACCTCTCGTCGCCTGAAACAGCAGCAGCAAGCGCATTGCGTGGGAAGATAGCGGATCCGAGGGAGGTTTTGAGATGACGAATATTAATAAAATCACTGGAAAAGTATGGAAATTCGGCGACAATGTAGATACTGACGTAATTATTCCGGGAAAATACCTTCGCACTACTGATTTGAATATATTCGCAGCACATGTCCTTGAAGGAATAGACCCGCAGTTCTCAAAAAAAGTACAGAAGGGAGATATAATAGTGGCTGGTGAGAATTTCGGATGCGGATCATCCCGCGAACAGGCGCCGCTGGCATTAAAATATGTGGGAGTGGCCTGTGTGGTGGCAGGATCATTCGCAAGGATATTTTTCAGGAATGCGATCAATGTGGGTCTGCCCATTATTGAAGCTAAGATCGGTTGCAAAGAAGGAGATATAATAGAGATAGATCTGGAAAATGGAATAATTGTGCATGAGGGCGTGGAATATACTGCAACGAAACTTCCTGATTTCCTTCGTGAAATACTGGCTGATGGCGGATTGGTGGAACACCGGAAAAGAGCTGGTGTGGTATGAAAAATAGCTAAAAAATAGTGAAGAAATAATATCAGATTTTGTTTGTATCCGCGCCATCAGTGTCATCAGCGTTTTATCACAGTTTTTCTTAACCAGCGGATTATCTGCCATTACGGACTTGAATCCAAACAACTTTGTCAGGAAAAAGCTTAATTGCCAAAAACATTCAAAATGAGTCTTAAATTGAAGCAATCAAATACAATCCCGGAACCCGATGAAACACAAGCATCAACACCCACCGACCGCCGATTGATGTACTACATCTCTCTTCTGGGTTTTTTTGCGATTTTTTCAACCACGATCTCGAAAAACCCTGTGCTCCCCCTTTTTATGCAATCGATCGGGTCAAGCGATGCAGTGATCGGCCTGATTTCCGCGATATCACCGTTTGCAGGCATCCTGTTCAGCTTTCCGGTCGGTGTCCTCTCGGACCGTCTCGGAAGGCGACGCCTGCTTATAACTGCGGGAGCGATATTCATGACCGCACCGCTGCTATACCTGTTCATTGAAGCGCCCCTCTGGATGATCCCTGTCCGGTTCTTCCATGGTACTGCGACTGCAATCCTGGGTCCTGTTATCTCTGCTATCATTGTTGAACGGTTCTTTGACAAAAAAGGAGAGATGCTCGGTAAGTACGCATCCTCAACCCTGATTGGCAGGACTATTGCGCCTCTTGCCGGGGGCATGATCCTTTCATTCTTTGCTGCGTACCCTGGTATATTTCGGTTCCGGATGGTCTATATTGCTGCCACGCTGGCTGCGGTTCCTGTCTTTGTGATGACCCTGTTCTACAGTGAGAGGAACGACAGGCCGCTGAAAGTTATCACCCTGTCTGTATTCAGGAAGAGCTTTGTTAATTTCTTTTCCCACCGCAGGCTTCGTGCGATCGCTCTTGTCGATATGGCGACCTATTTTGCGTTCGGAACATTCGAAACATTCCTGCCGTTATTCCTCGCATCCAGGGGTATTGATCCTTATCAAACAGGCATCATCTTTGCGGTGCAGGTGTTACTGATCGCAACCACAAAACCAGTATTCGGCTGGATCGCTGATCGCATTGATAAGCGCATGCAGATATGCACAGGTCTCCTCCTGTCAGGGATATCTATTGGGGCCATTTCTCTCTCTTCATCCTTCCCCCAGTTCATCGCGATCAGTATCGGGACAGGCCTTGGCATTTCACTGTCCACTGTAGCTACAAGCGCGTATGTCGCCGATATTGCCAGAAGGGAAGAGATCGGCGCATCCATGGGGGCATTGTCATCGACGATGGATATCGGGCACTCAACAGGCCCGCTCGTGACCGGTATGATCATTACAGTGGCAGGGTTCGCTGCCGGCTTTTATGCGAGTTTTGTGCTTGCGCTCGTAATAACGGGCGTGTTCGTGTGGTCGGCAAAAGGCGGGAGAACGGTATGATCATCAATATTAAATCAATCATTACTATCATAAGTTTTGAGGTTGGTAAAACAGTAAAAGTAATATATAAAGTAATATATATTTTGATACATATCTATCTTTTATTTTCCAATATTTCCACAACACGTTTCTTCTTCTCAATGGCCTGCACCGCAGCCTCATCTACTGCTTTCTTCATCTTATCAAAATTCTTCGGGGTCTTCTCACCAACCAGCTTCTTTATTGGCGTATATGCAGATTCCCGGAAGCGCGGTGTGAAATCATTTGGTTTGCCATCTACTATCAGTTCTGCCCCTTCCCCATCCACGACTTTTCCGACAATATCAATAGCAACACCTTTTCTTTGCACGCATTCCAGGATATTATCAGCATACTCAGGCGGCGCTATTATTAAAAGCGCATCAAGCGAAACCCCAAGATAATCTATTTCAAGCTTTTCAAGCATCTTAAGCACTTTTTCATTCACAAGCGCACGTAATTTCTCTTCTTCAAAAACGAGTTTAACCTGTGCTGTTCTTGCTATTTCCTTAGCATCCCCGCGTACTCCGCCATTTGTCACATCGGTCATTGCATGTATTTTTTCAACCAATCCTGCATCAAGGAGCGCCTCGCAGGCATCTATGAACTTGAGGTTAACAGTCTCATCCACAAGCTCATGCATCCCGTAATAAAGCGCAGTCGTAGAAATAGTACCTCCTCCTGCTCCTTCTGTCATGATTATGATATCTCCGGGCTTTGCCTGGATGCGTGCAGTGAGCTTCTCTGCCAAACCAACAGCGCCAACCCCGCCTGTCATCCGTTCACCGATCACCATGTCACCGCCTATTCGCAGAGTGCTGCCTGTAATAAGAGGAATGCCTGTCAATCCTGAAACAGTAGTAATTCCGGCAATATGGTCGAAGATCTTTGCCACATCCCCATCATCTGCCACATGTATATCTGAAAGCATCGCCACAGGACGCGCGCCCATCACATATACATCACGAAGCGCTGCACGGGCAACATGGAATCCTGCAAGGAAAGGAAAATCCGAAAGGCGCGAATGCATCCCGTCGATCGTGACCACAAGATACTGCCCTGCGGCCCGCACAACCCCTGAATCATCAAGATGCGATGAATCCACAACAGCCGAGGTCTTTCCTATCACTTCCGCAATCTTCTCATGAGTATAGAAATCCCCCATGCCGCGTGAGCCCACACCGAAATCTCCCATTGTTACACCGGAATATATGGGTTTTATGATTTCAGATTTCGGATCAAGGGTAGCTCTGGCCTCAACTATTACTGCACTTGCTATTTCATCGGCATGCTTTTGTGAGATATTTTTTATTTCAAGGATCCTTTGTATAAGCTTCTCTTTTAACGACTTATCACCACGAATCAGACCGCGTTTTGCGTATCCTTCAATGTCCATAATTCTCCACAAAATTACGAAGCATCCGAAGTCCTGTTACACCGCTTTTCTCCGGATGGAATTGTGTCCCGATCACATTTCCTGCTTCGCTGGCAATAATCGCCGGGAATTGAAGCCCGTAGTCACACATGGCAACTTCATACTTTTCATCAGTACTCACATGGAACGAATGCACAAAATATACGAATGAACCATTATCAATCCCTCTCAATAATGGTATGTCCTTCTTTTTGATAAGAGAATTCCATCCCATGTGCGGTACCTTTAATTCAGAAGCGGGAAAACGAGTTACGCGCCCCGGGATTATATCAATGCCCTTATGCAGGCCCCCTTCTTCACTTTCTGTGGCCAGCATTTGCATTCCCAGGCAAATCCCGAGAAGCGGTTTTCCCTCATCAACCGCGTCTTTTACCACACGTTCAAGCGTTGAAAAATGCATCATAGCATCGCGAAATGCACCTACACCTGGAAGAATAAGTGCATCGGCCTTGTCTATTACGTGTGCTTCTTTTGATATTTCAACCTCTGCGCCAACGTATTGAAGGGCTTTTTCGATGCTTCGAAGGTTACCGAGTCCATAGTCGATGATAATGGTTTTCATTTTGTTCCTATTGTGTAGTTTATTTTATTCTTAAAGGGTTATTTTATTATAATTAACTGCATATTCTATTTATTAATGTAACAAGTTCTGGATATGTTTCTATAACCTCTTTAGGTATCCTCTCAGCAATAGCTATAGCGTTATCAACCTCTTTATATGAGCCAAAATATTGCTTACATAATGAATCTAAAAAAGTTTTCGCCCTGAATTTTCCTTGCCTTGGGGTTCTTTTTGTTCTCTCTATTTCATCTGAAATTTCTTTAATTTTTACTTCTCTCTCTGGTTCTGGTAAATTGTATGATTCAACAATAGCCTTTGCATCTAATAAGTAATATTCAATCGAACTTACGTTATCAGGGTAAAAATAAAAGTTTTCATCGGATAAGATTGGTGTATTAATTCTTGCTTGTTTTCTATATTGTGTTTCTAATCGAAGCATTTTATCTTTTAATTCTGTCGATTTTGCTGTATCGTTATCTCTAATTATTATTACTTTTTTCCCCATCATTGCATAAACAAGCATCGGCCCATAAGATTCTAAGGCACCGGAGCTTCCTGCAATTACAAATCGTGATGAATTTTCATCAATCTCTTTATTAAATAATGTTTTGGCAAATGCTTTTATAATACCTTCATCTGCAGAGCCTTCGATGAAGGCGACAGTTTTAGGTTCAAATGAAAATATTGGCTCATAACCAAGAACTTTATAAATCTCATTTCTAATTTTATTTATACCCTCTGTTGAGGTCCTTCGTTCAGGTGGAACTAAATCAGACATTCGAATTGCTTGTGTTTTGCCTTCGTTATCCACCATCATGTAAATTTCTTCGGGTTTACTGTTGTGAATAAAGACCATTGAATGTGTAGCTACTAATATTTGTTTTCCATTTTCAGATTCTTCGTGGAAAAAGTCATATAATAATTTCTGCGCTCCTGGATGTAAATGCAATTCTGGTTCATCCAAGAACCATATAGTACCCTTTTCAGCGGTGGCAATTGACCAGATTATTATAAAAAGCTGATCTATTCCAGAACCTTCTTGTGCCAAATCAATTTCATTTTGAAGAAGTCTTTTTTTCACTACAATCCTAACTTGATTACCTGGGAGTGGATCAGGATGTATATCGATAATATCGGGAAAGATTTTTTTACATATATCCACGATATGAAGAAACCTATTATGATTTTTTCTAAATAATGTATCCATTAATCCAACAAGGTCGCTTCCTCGTTCCCCCACATTTTCCTTAAATTCCATGCCAATTCGTTTGTTGCTCTCTCTGATTGCACTGATCGATTTTATAGTGTTAATAATTTCGTGAATTATTTTTCCCTGCAGAGATGAACTACTCCCTAATCTTTGATCTATTCTATTTCCAGATTTTTTCCCTAAAGCTTCTCTAAGCTCATTATCAATTATCGCCGAAGTTAACTGACGTGGTTGTGGATTTTGGATAAATTGAAATAAGCTAAAACGTATCAATTGTTGATCTGGAATATAGTCTATAAAAATGGGAACAAATTCACCTTTTGAATTAGAAATATTCATTGAATCTAATATAAACATATTATCTAAACTTGTTAGGGGATTTTCGGTTCCTCTTACTCTTAATTTGATTTTAATTTCTACTTTTTTAAAAAGATTAGTACCAACAAGGATTGTATAAGCACTTTCAGCAACGTTAAGGAAATGAATGATATATTCCCTTCTTAAGTTTTCAGGAATTTCAAATAAATAAGATATAATTATAAATTTACTATCATACTTTCCAATACCTCCATGAACAATCTCTCTCATGACAGCTTCTTCAAGAGGTTGGTGAATTTTCCTGATATATTTAAGAGCTTCAAAAATGCTAGTTTTTCCACCACTATTTCTGCCAATGAAATTTGTCAAATTTAAGCATTCGGGAACTATAACCGATTCAATGCACTTGTAATTTTTGATCTCAAATGAAAGTAGCTTCACGCCAACAAGATTAATATTATTATACAAATAGCTTATGAGTGTTCTTTCTATGGTATTAATCAGTTTCTAAATTTTTGAGTCCAAACAATCGCAGTTCATTAAGTTGCGCCTTGACGAGCTACAATTGTAGTATAGAAACCTTTAGTGAACTGTTCTGAAACAAACTTTTTTAAGAACAGAAACCAAATGTTCTTCTATTAAAAACACTTATTTTATTAAATCTCCAGCTTATCAAGCCGCTGCGCCGCTTCCATGAGCGTCTCATCCTTTTTGGAAAAGGTAAAGCGTAATTTATGTTTCCCTGCTTCGCTCTTGTAGAAACTGCTTCCGGGAACAGCAGCCACACCGATTCCACTTACCATATATTTTGCAAAAGCCATATCATCCATATTTACGCCTTCGGGGATGTCAGCTAATATGTAATATGCACCTTCGGGCATATTGCACTTGAATCCGGCTTTTATTAAAGCGCTATGGAGGAACCTTCGTTTTTCGTCATACATACTTGCAAGCTCCTTATAATAAGAATCAGGGTATCTCAATGCTGTTACGCATGCATGCTGGAGCGGTGCAGGTGCGCCGACTGTGAGAAAATCATGCACCTTCCTTATTGCGGATGTCAGACTCTTTTCAGCAAGGGCGTAGCCGATACGCCATCCTGTGACGCTGTAGGTTTTTGAGAACCCGCTTATCGTTATTGTCCTGTCTCTCATACCATCAAGGGACGCGATACTGATATGCTTCCTGTTGTCATAAAGGATGTGTTCATATATTTCATCAGTAACCGCAATGACATCATTGTCAACGCAAAGGTCGGCGATCATTTTCAGCTCGCCTTTTGTGAAAACCTTTCCGCAGGGATTGTTGGGCGTATTGAGGATTATGACACGTGTTTTCCTGTTGAATGCAGATTCAAGGGCATCTTCATCGATGCTGTTATCATCATTAAGGGGCACAAATCTCGGAACAGCCCCCGAAACAGCGGCATCCGGCCCGTAGTTCTCGTAGAATGGCTCAAATATTATTGCTTCGTCGCCTTCATTTATCAGGGCAAGCATTGATGCCATCATTGCTTCGGTAGACCCGCAAGTCAGAGTGATCTCACTTTCAGGGTCCGCTTCGATATGATTATATTCCCGTGCTTTTCGTGATATCTCATCCCTCAGGTCTTTTGCTCCCCAGGTGACAGAATACTGGTTATAATCTTCCATGATCGCGGTGGCTGCTGCTTGCTTTAGCGTAATCGGGGCAGGAAAGTCGGGAAACCCCTGCGCAAGATTGATTGCATTATGTTTTAATGAAAGGCGTGTCATATCTCGAATGACCGACTCGACAAAATAACCGGTTCTGCGGGCTAACATAGACCACTTAAAAAGACTTTGGTGTATATTTAGACTTTCATTTGAGTCAAACCGTTATGTTTATATTTTACGTATTCAATGGTAGGCAAAAGGTGACTTAAATGGCAGCAAAAGTAAACAATGATGAATGTACCGGTTGTGGAACATGCGTTGATGAATGCCCTGCAACTGCGATCGAACTGAAAGATGACAAGGCAAAAGTAGACCCGGAAGAGTGCACCGAATGCGGCACCTGTGTTGATGCCTGCCCGAGCAGTGCTATTTCGATGGAATGATATGCAAAAAATAAAAGCAGGAGTCCTTGGAGCAACAGGCAATGTAGGACAGCGATTTATAGAACTGTTGAGCAAACATCCATGGTTTGAATTGACATCTCTGGCAGCTTCAGACAAAAGCGCAGGAAAAAAATATGGTGATGCTGCCAGCTGGAGGCTTGAAAGTAAAATCCCTGAAAACGTCGGCGATATGGAAGTTGTGCCTGTTGATCCAAAGAAGGTTGATGCAGATATTGTTTTTTCTGCTCTTCCCACTGACCTTGCCAAAACTGTCGAGCCTGAATTTGCAAAAGCGGGTTTTGTTGTCGCAAGTAATGCAAGCGCTTTACGTATGGTGAAAGACGTTCCTCTTGTCATTCCTGAAGTCAATCCCGGGCATCTTGGCCTGATAGATATTCAGCAGGATAAGCGTAAATGGGACGGATATGTTGTCACAAATCCCAATTGTACGACTATAATGATGGCCGTCACGCTGAGGCCGCTTGCCAGATTTAATATTGAAAAAATATATCTTGCATCCATGCAGGCAATCTCGGGAGCAGGTTATGATGGGGTTCCATCAATGGCAATCCTTGATAATGTTATTCCTTATATCGGCCAGGAAGAAGAAAAGGTTGAAACCGAGACAAAGAAACTGCTTGGAGAATTTAACGGCAGTGAGGTAATTGATGCACCATTCAAGGTAAGCGCAAGCTGCAATCGTGTTATGGTTATAGATGGGCATACTGAGGCTGTATGGGTGGAAATGGCAGATAATCCCTCAATTGATGACGTTAAACAGGCATTCCTTGATTTTGATCCAGGTTTATCCGAATTGCCGACAGAACCCACACCAGTGATCGAAGTAAAGGAAGAAAAAGACAGACCGCAGCCTCGCATGGACAGGAATATCGGAGGGGGCATGACAGTTTCTGTCGGACGCATACGGCCAGGCATACGATACATCTGCATGGGCCATAATACCATAAGAGGCGCAGCAGGTGCAAGTGTCCTGAATGCTGAGCTTCTAAGGAAGAAAGGAAAACTTTAAAAATTTATTGGATCTGGTAGAAAATTAAAACCAAAAGATATAAATATCGAAATAACGGGTTAGTTGAAATTAGAAAAACGATAGATTTAAAACGGTATAAAGGGTATAAATTAAAAAACAATTTGAAAACGGAAGGTAAGAATAAAATGCGAATAGTATTATTTAATAAAATCATAATTGTATTACTAATTTTAGCAGGAATTTCGGTATTTCTCTCAGGAGCGAATGCATCTGAAAATTCATGCATTGATTGTCATAAAACGTTAACTCCTTTTATCGAAGAGCAAAAACGCTTTAACCAGATAAGGATACAGCATCTTGAACGAAATGCCCAGTGTTCCCTTGAGTGCCATGAAGACAGGGTAAGACAGCTTGCGACCGCCAATTACCAGCAATGGCAGGAATCGCTTCATGCTGTGAAAGGAGTAACATGTGAGCAATGCCATGGAGGAGACGTCAAACAGGCTACTAAAGAAAAAGCGCACACTTTCAGGAACATTACCGACCCTGAAAGCCCCGTTTATTATACTAATGTTCCAAAGACCTGCGGCAAATGCCATCCAAAAGAACTTGATAATTTTGAAAACAGTACACATTATAAAAAGCTTGAATCATTGGAGCTTGCTCCGACATGCACAACATGCCATCATCCACATACTTTCACAGTTCTTAACCCTGAAGATTTCAGGAACTCCTGCGGTAACTGTCATTCCGTTTATAAAAAAGTAGCGCCTTACGACATACCGCTCAAGGCAGAGGATATGCTAAGGAAAGTAAACAAGTTAAAATTCAATATAGAAAATGCGAGAGAGGATATTTTCTGGGCAAAGAAGAACGGAACAGATGTAGGACTTGCAGAAAAATATACTGACAATGCCCTGAAAACATACCAGGACCTTGCTCCGATGTGGCATGAATTCAATCTCACACATTTTGAGGATATAATAGATTCAGCCAATATGGAAGTAAAAAAAGCCGAAGATATCGTGAAACCCACACCTTTGCCAACCAGAACTGAATCGCCCCAGGTACCTGGATTCATAGGTTTGACTGGACTAGTTTCGTTGATAGCTGTGTTCTATATTCTGAGAAAAAAATAAAGGCCAAAAAACAATGAAACGATATCCAGTTATAGAAAGGTGATAAGTAATGCAGCCACATTTAAAAAGAGCTTTCACATTATTAGCTCTTGTAATAATTGCTTTTATTCTCGTAAGGTCCCTGCTTGTCCCCGACTCATTTGGACAATACGGATGGTACAGGGGAGATTCTGTAAATGAGATCAGGAACCTTAGCGTCAATTATGCAGGTTCGACAAGTTGCGGTGAAGAGGATTGTCATAAAATAATTTATTCGGTCTGGGTAAAGGACAGGCATAAAACTGTAAATTGTGAAACATGTCATGGTCCTGCTGAAAAACATGTTCTTAATGCCAGGGAACCATTGGAAAAAGCGAACGAGTCAAGAGAATATTGCGGTAAATGCCACTTTAAGGAGATAGCAAGACCGGAAGAATTCCCGCAGGTCGATCCGGAAACACACGGTGAGGATCTAAGATGCGTATATTGTCATAATCCGCATAAGCCGTGGTTTGTATAAAGGAGGCATAATATGAATTTATCAAGGCGAGAATTTACTAAGATCGGATGCAAAATCATTATAGGCGCAACTGCCGGGGCTGCGATTGTAGAACCTTTTATTATAAACACCGTTGCAGCTGAAAACTCACCTGTGCAGGGTGGGTATAATTGGGAGGAACATTTCTGGGGCTATGTCGTGGACACACGCAAATGTATCGGCTGTGGAAGGTGCGCCAACGCATGTAAACTGGAAAACAAGGTACCATTTGATGAAGAAGTGTACAGGACATGGATCGAACGATACAGGGTGAAAAAAACATCACTTGAAACAAGGGAAGAAGAAGTTGTAATCGATTCTCCGGACGGGGGGATAGAAGGATTCGAGGATGACATACCCGCGGAAGAGATCAAAAAAGCTTTTTTTGTACCAAAGATCTGCAATCACTGCGACAATCCACCATGCGTCCAGGTTTGCCCGGTGGGTGCGACATATACAACAAAAGATGGTGTTGTTCTTGTGGATTATGAATATTGTATCGGGTGCAGGTATTGTATTCAGGGATGTCCTTATGGGGCAAGGTACTTTAATACTGAGAAGGGAACCGCTGACAAATGCACATGGTGCTATCACAGGATAACTAAAGGTTTATTACCTGCATGTGTCCAGGCCTGTCCTACAGGGGCACGAAAATTCGGAGACATGAAGGATAAAAACAGTGAAGTGAATAAAATAATTGACGAAGAAAGGATCAATCTTCTTAAACCTGATCTTGGAACAAAACCCAAGGTATTCTATATCGGCTTAGACCGGGAAGTGAGATAATGTTAGACAATCTGATATGGGGTTATGTTTATCCCAATGAATCTGAAATACAATGGAGTATATTAATCGTATTGTATCCTTATATTACGGGTCTTGTAGCCGGCGCTTTCATTGCTTCATCATTATACCATGTTTTCGGCAAGAAGGAGATCAAGCCTGTGGCAAGATTCGCCCTTCTTACGGCATTGTCATTCCTGCTTGTCGCAATGATGCCTCTGCTTGTTCATCTCGGACGTCCTGAGCGTGGTATTGAAATCATGTTCACCCCACATCTTACATCTGCGATGTCGGGTTTTGGTTACATATTTTCATTCTATCTGATAATTGTGGTTCTTGAGATATGGCTTTCTTTCAGGGAAGATATTGTCAAAAAGGCCCTGAGTTCACATGGATGGAAAGAATTGTTATATTCAAGTCTTGCACTGTTTTCATTTGATATTTCTGAAGAAACATTGCACAATGATGAAAAGTTTGCGAGAAAGCTTGCAATAATCGGCATTCCTTCAGCAGCGTTCCTGCACGGGTATGTTGGCTTTATATTTGGAGGCATCAAGGCAAACCCATGGTGGTCAACTCCGCTTATGCCAATCATATTCCTTATGTCAGCTATAGTATCAGGGATCGCCCTGTTGATCTTACTTTATATTGCCGCAATGAAAATCAGGAAACATGCTATTGACCATAAATGTCTCCAATCACTTGCACATTACCTGTGGATCTTCCTGATCCTTGATGTAACACTGGAATTACTTGAGATAATAAGCATGAAATATGCTTCGCGTGAGGATATCGATATTATTAACAGGCTGCTTTCGGATAAAATCGGCTTTACTTTCTGGGGTATTCAACTGACTCTTGGCATATTTATACCATTTATTCTTCTGCTCCTGGTCAGCCTTATCAAGAAACGGGATACGCTGAAATTGATAATGATTTCCGTTTCATGCATTTTTGTCGTAATAGGCGTATTTGCCATGAGATGGAATGTAGTTATCGGAGGCCAGGAAATTTCAAAGAGTCTTGTAGGAACACTTACTTATGTTCCTGAATTCTTCAGCCAGGAAGGAGTTTTACCTGCAATAATAATATTTATGCTTCCATTCATAATACTGCGAGTTGTAACAGCTATCCTGCCGCCGTGGAAAGATATGGAGGAAGAAACCCAAGAACATAATTAATATATAAAGCCTCATTGACACAGAGACTTAAAAAAGCTCTGTGCCTCCATCATTTTTAATAAAGTTCAATAGATTGCCCCTGGCGATATTTTTCCGGATTGATGCAGATATCCGCCACTTTTTGCGCGACTTCATCAGGTTTGAGGTCTGCCTTTTCATCCGGGAATAGCCGCTTGAACATCCCTGTATCCACGCTTCCAGGGCATAATGCAACTATTTTGATATTATTGACTTCGGCAGCAGCAGATTCGGTAAGGCCGATCACTGCAAATTTCGATGCGCAATATGCGCCCAGCATTGGAATCCCCTCCTTCCCGGCACCTGATGAAATATTTACTATTAAACCTCCATTTATTTTCATTTCCGGGATAATATGCTTCATGTAAAGGAAAACTCCTTTTACATTCACATCTATTAATTCCCCAAATTCTTCGACACCGGTTTCCCATATATATTTTTTTAATCCGATCCCTGCATTATTCACAACAGCATCAACTTTCCCGAATTCTTTGATAGCTCCATGTATAACTTTTTTCACATCTTCTTCTCTTGTGACATCCCCTTTAATGAAAATCGAACTACCACCTTCATTATTTATTTCTTTGCTTACTCTTTCTATATCTTTTGTTGTTCTTCCTGTTACAACTATATTCCCCCCTTCCCTTCCCAATCTTTTCGCAATATATTCCCCGATGCCCCTTCCGCTTCCTGTAACGATCACCGTCTTATTTTGAAATCCCGTAAAATCACCTCAGATACATCCACTCATCGCTCCTATATTTTCCTCCAGCAAGCTCCTTAGCTCTTGCAAGTTCATCCATGCTCCATGTGCCATACTCATAATCCTTTCCTTCTGTAAAAGCACAAATGAGAGCATCATAAACCTCCATCTTTCCTGCATCGCTGTGATTACGAACGCATGTGACCCGCTCCTGGGCGCTCTCTATCATCTTATCTGTAATTTTCTGCCTGCTCACATTAAGCACACTGAACATTGTTTTAAGATCAAGCCCGTAAAGCAGGGTGCCGTGCTGGAGCAATATCCCGCCTCTCCTTGTCTGGGCGCTTCCTGAGATTTTTTTACCCTTAACAAGAATATCGTTAACCGGCCTGAATTCGGCTTCAATCCCAAGGCTTCCAAGACCCCTGACAAGCCAGCCGCATATCAGCCTGTATGACTCTATTATGTTTTTCGGGAATATGTTTGCAGGCGCTATCACGCTGTATGTTATCTCCCCTTCAAAATCGTGATAAACCGCCCCTCCGCCTGTCCACCGCCTTATGCAGTCCACACCCAGTTCCCTGCATACATCAAGATTGACCTCATCTCTTATGCCCTGGAAATAGCCTATGGAAACGGCGTTCGGTTTCCAGTTATAAAATCGTATGGTGGGCAGGGATGAGCCTGCTCTTACGCCTTCGCTCACTGCTTCATCAAGAGCCATGTTGAGGTAGGCATCATGGGTTTCAAGCCCTATTACTCTCCATTTCATTTCAACGCCTCCTTCAAGACTTCGGCGATAGATTCAGGGCTTATACCGATCATCTGCGTATTGTAATCCCTTACAATATTGCGGATTTTGATGACCATAGCGTCAGAGCTTACATTTTTTTTCAAGCCAACCATACTTTTTTCTATATCATCCAGAACCTCTTCGGGATGCAGGAAAAAATCCCCGGTAATCCTGAGCTTTTTGATGACATCATCGAATTCCACTTCTACTTTTACGATTTTTCCTTCTTTGACCTTCCGGCTGCAATGGGCAATCAAAATTAACCTCCTTAATCTATACTGCTTTGTTTTATTATGCGATGCAACATGGAAAAAAGTAAACCACTCCTCATACCTCACAGATATAAGAATTGTTGATATGTTTATACAATTCTCTTCTTCATTTAGGCTGAGGTCCTTTGCGGGCTCTCAGTTTTGCATTAAACGCATCTAATCTCTTTTTCTCGGCAGGATCTTCTTTTGCTTTTACTTTTTTTGCTGCCGTTGCGTTATCCATTGAACTTTCTAGTCCAACCATTTTTTCACCTCCAGCCAAATCTATTATTTCATATATTTTAAATCTTTCGGCTGTTATTAAGTTGTTCACATGAATTTAATGCCCGTCGGCATATTCCCGATCTTTTCCCTGAACGCCTCAGGCCAGTCCTTTTCATCATATCCTTTCTGGGCAAAAAACGTGCTGGCCCATCTCTCAAGCCCGATTCCCGAACAGCCGCTCCATAAGTCTTTTCCCGATTGCAGCTTCACATTGAATCCTTTTGTATATTTATCCCCATTAACGCTCAGGTTCTGGAACTCAAGCCATTCCCCATCCTTCCCGCGGTAAGGTAGCGGCGCCTCAAAGTCAATTGTTCCCACACCTTTTTGTCCTGCAAGTCCCGTGAGTCCTTCCTGTGCCATGAACCAGGGCGTGACCCATGCCATTCTCCATTCAAGGTCAAGGATATCATTAAAAACATGCTTATAGCACTCCTGCATCTGCTTTGAATGTTCGAGAACCTGCTCGGGCGTCCCAATGAACAGGAGTTCGATCCTGTGGAATTCATCCACTCTTTCCATACCATGTATGCCGCCGCTCTCATATCTGTGTGATGTGCCCGAGCGGTCAAACACTTTTACAGGGAAAGATTCATCAGATACGGTCTTTCCCTGCATGAATGGCCAGAACGAGGGGCATTGTGCATAGCACATGCCGCCAAGAGGCTTATCGATCTTCTCTGCGATCAGGTCAATGGGGACTTCCAGTGTGACCTTGTAATTATCTATAACTTCTTCCCAGAATGCAGGGTCTCTGGTTTTGGGAGGGCAGACGTAGTATATTTCCGGATATACACCCTTCGCATGACCTGAATGTTTCCACACATCCCATGGAACAAGCTTGGGGAAGATCATTTCAACATAGCCAAGAGGCTTTATGACTTCTTCAAGCACGATTTGTTCAAAAGTCCTGAAAACTCGTGTCATCTGGGGGCCATATATCCACTGCCCCCGGCCTGCAGCACGTTTTATCCATCCGCGCTTTTCCGCTTCAACCGTGGGGTCGCCCTTGAATTTCATTTCCCTTTTAGGGCTTTCCCAGAGAAGGCTCCAGTGCTCTGTTTTTCCACCAAAGCTTTGTGCTGCTATTTTGTCCTCAATGAGTGAAATTATCCTGTCAGGGATCTTATTCTCAAGCTGCGTTTCACCCACCTCAAGTGAAAGAGTGATCATCCCGTCTTCAAATCCAACTGATTTTACAAAAGGTATCTTTTGCTGGTGCAGCGGCTGTTCTGATGGCATTTTTACGATGAACTCTTCAACTTCAACACCCCTGACACCGATCTTATATGCCTTTCCAATAACGCCAGCCAGAGGCTTCCTGAGCCTTATAAATGCGTCGTGCGCCCGCAGATACCGGTCAGATTCGATATCAAAAAATATACTGTTATCACGGATTTCCCAGTTTATGATTTTCGCGCCCTTCCCGGCCGGAACGCCTTTCTGGAGGATGGTCGCTTTTGATTCTTCAATGAATTTTTCAATCTCTGCACCTGCAGCTTTTACGTCAGCGCTTGTTTTGTAGCTTCCTTTTAGGTGAAAGTAAGGTTCCATAGTCTTAAGTCCCATAAATTATTGATCTGAAGATATTGATTTCGATTTATCGGTTCTTATACGATTTATATGTTATTTAAACTTTCATTTTATCGGGCTGTGGGACAGAATTAGGGTTAGTGTCCACTAACCTTCTGGGGTAAATAAGTCATTTTTTTCCAATCCCCAATCCATATCAAATTTAAGAATTCTTCCTTTATTGTTCGAAAACCCTTTCAATAAAAGATTGCAGCCATGGACTTGCTCTGGGGATAATGTGGTGATGGATGGACATTTAATGTTATGAAAGCATCATTATGCATATTTGCCTATGCTGATATTCTTTCCAGGCTATTAAAGTTAAATCAGCTCATCGCAAGAATATATGCTAAAGTATATAGAATAATATATCTCATAGCATAGGTGTTATCGTGAATCTGAAAAAGTTGCCAGCAGGAATAATAATATCACTCCTCATTGGAATCATATTGATCTGGCTGTCACCTGAGGATAAGGAGTTAGGATCGGTGTTGAAGTTAGTATACCTTCACGGAGCTTTGATAGCCGCAGGTCTCTTTCTATTCACCAGTGCGGGTCTGGTAAGTCTAATATCGCTTTTCAGGAAAAGTTCAGACTTTTCTTTGCTCTTTGCTGTTGAAAAAACGGCTGTTGTATTCTGGGTTGCAGCTACTATAGCAGGTAATGTATCATCACAACTTGCATGGGGCGGAGTCTTCTGGGGTGAGCCGCGGCTTCAGGCTACGATTATTATTTCCCTAATATCTATAAGTATTTATTTTATATCCTCTGCCTCGGAGAATCCTAAAATGATATCTTTTCTCGGAACAGGGCTGGCATTGTCTGTGTGGGTATTAATGATAAGAGCAGGAAGGATTATGCACCCGGATAACCCATTCAGCGTTTCTGAATATTCAATTCGATTCTTTTTCGTAGTAATTATATTTGTCTTTTTAGTAGCTTCAATATTGATCGTCCGCCGGATAGCTAAAAAAAGGGCATAGTATCTGTTCTTTCGGGTATGATGATAGAAACACTACTATTTTTGTGCCACTACTGCAAAGTGATCACTATGATATTGTCCTATATTTACTAATTCTTTAATCTTAAAAATTCCTTCCAGCTTTTTCATTTCAGTAAATGCCACATCCCTGGAATTGCTTGTTGAATCAATACTCCTTGCTTTTATCATTAAAACAAGGATCCCTTCATTCTTTAGGAACATCCGGGCATTCCTGATAGCGATCCCAGCCTGATCTTTTTGCGCTACATCCTGATAAATAACATCCACTTCGGAAACCATATTTTGATAAGATTTCGGATTTTTTGCGTCCGCCAATATGGGAACAAGATTCATCCTTGAAGTGCTGACATTAATGAGATCTTTCATCGCCCGTGGCGAGAATTCTACGGCAAAAACAACACCCTCAGAAACAATATCTGAAACATGGCTTACAGTCGTTCCATTTGCCGCGCCAAGATAAAGAACACTATTATGTTTCTGTATCGAGATTTGTGAACCTTTTAATACCAGGGCTGCAAGCTTGCTTCGAAACGGATCCCAGATGCGATATTCTTCATTTTCAATATTAATGAGTTTTTCATCATAAACTCTTATTCCAGGAACAAGGTTTTTGGTAATTAATCTTTTTGAACTATCTGAAATAAAAATAAAAGAATTATCAAGCCCGGTTTCAATTAAATCGCTTTTTTCCATTTATCGCAGATATTTTTAAAATTTAAAAATCATCCTGATTTGTAATTTAAGCAAAAAGAACACGGATGACACGGATCTAACGGATATTCACGGATTTTTCCTTATCCGTGCGCATCCGCGTCATCCGCGCAATCTGTGTTCTATCGCAAATTTTTTCCTTATATTTCCTTCAATAATCGCGCAATATCGTCCCCGACATCCGATGTCGTATTCGAGCCGCCCATATCGTATGTTTTCACTTTATTGTTAACGATATTTTTCTCGATAGCCTGCACGATCTGTGCGGAAGCCTCTTTTTCACCCAGCTGGTCAAGAAGCAGCGCCCCTGCCCAGATGGTTGCGATCGGATTAACCTTGTTCAGTCCCTTGTATTTTGGAGCGCTGCCGTGGATGGGTTCAAACATGCTTGTGCCTTCAGGATTTATATTCCCGCCGGGGGCAAGTCCAAGACCTCCCTGGATCATTGCGCCAAGATCGGTTATTATGTCACCGAACATATTTGGTGAGACAACAACATCGAAAAACTCAGGATTCTTGACAAACCACATGGTTACAGCGTCCACATAATTGAAATCTGTTTTTACCTGCGGATATCCGGAAGCTATTGACGTGAATTCTTCCCGCCAGAAACCGTAGATATCAGATAATACATTTGCCTTATCCACTGAAGACAGATGTTTATTCCTGTTCTTTGCAAGCTCAAATGAATAGCGTATTACCCTGCGTGTGCCTTCTTTACTGATAAGGCCAAGCTGGTAGCCTATTTCATCGCTATCGGATGTGATATCAAGGCCGAATTTTACATTATACATATTCCTTATGACTTCAAGCGTTTTTTTGCTCTTACCTTTTTTAGCACGCCCGCCGATGCCGATATAGAAGTCTTCCGTATTTTCCCGCACTACTACAAAATCAATATCCTTTGCAGTCTTATCCTTTAATGGGGTCCAGACCCCTTCAAGGAGCTTCACAGGACGGAGGTTTACATACTCATCAAAATAGAACCTGATATTCAAGAGAATTCCTTTTTCAAGTATCCCGGGCTTTATCCTGTCATCTCCGATTGACCCGAAATAGATCGCCCTGTATTTTGAAAGATCTTTTAGCGTATCTTCGGATATCAGCTCTCCTGTTTCAAGATAATGGTCAGCTCCATGCGGATATTCGATCCATTCGATATCAAAACCGAATTTTTCACCCGCAGTCTCAAGGACTTTTCGTCCTTCTCTTATTATTTCAGGGCCGATACCATCACCGGGGATCACAGGGATTTTGTATTGTGTCATATAATGTCCTCTAATTTCACCATAATTTTCCCTTCTGAATTCCCTGTCAGGTAATTAAATTAACTATGATTGACAGCACATTTTATCGAATAAAATGATGAACATTAAAATGCTACATAAAACTTCGATTCCAAAAGAAGCTTCTATAGTCGATAAATTCAATTTTCTCATGTTCACAAAATTTACAAAAAGCCCCATCACTAGAAAAGATTAAAGACTGCCTTTCTCTATTTGCCAGTATCAAAGATATATCGGCTAATCCGAATTTTATCTTCTCATGGGTTATTATTTTTTCTTTTTCTACTTGAATCTCCCCTATTTTTTTTAGAAATTCCCCATAGATGTTGAAAAATTCCTCTGTTTTTTTATCATCAAATTTAAATATTTTTCTTATCTGGTAAAAAAGTTCGCTTAAAATATAGGGAGTAATATAAAAGGTCTTACGGGAAATAAAAAGTTTGTCTAAAAATTCAAATTCTTCATCCGGTTCGGAACAAAGACAAACATTTTGGAGTTTCTTGCAATCAAAAACACCCACGGCGTGAATGAAAAGAGGACCCGTATCGATTGCAATATTATTAGCTGAAAAAAACTTTTTGTTCATTCAATCTTTGACAACGATTGCTTCCGTTTCTTTAATAGAACCATCTTCTGAATCAACCTTAACTATATAACCAACACGTTGTCTTGCTCCAACACTTGGAAAAAAGCTGCAATTAACCACCCATTCCGACCCAAGAAGATCCTTTTTCAAAGACATAACCATGAAGCCAATAACAGCATTCACACCCATCACACTTTCAAAATAATCCCTTGCTTTCAAAGAAGCTTCATTACCAGTTATCATATCATATCACTAATGCCTGATGCGACTTTACACTTAAATAAATTTCCTTAATCAATCAATAAAAAGATAAAAGTTAAAAAATATTATATAAAGGTAAAAGACCAAGATGAGATTTGAAATCTTTAAATTCATCGATTACATAAAGTATGAAGAAATGTGTTGCACATTAGGGGGATTACCAACATGAATTGAAACGGTCACATAAAATAGTTCAATTTAAGTAATTCTTTTTGCAATATAACTATAGGAAATATAATTCCCAGTATATTGTGTTCCAATTTTATTAAAGGAAAACCAATGGAAGAACCCTTCGATCAGGAAAATATTACCGGACTTTCGGAAGCAGAAGTAACAAAAAAATTAAAAGACAATGGATATAATGAGATCCCATCCAGGAAAAAACAGGGCATTCTTACCATATTCATAAACATCCTTAAAGAACCGATGCTGCTTCTGCTAATAGGTGCGGGTATCATTTATCTGCTTCTTGGTGAGGTAAATGATGCAATAATGCTGCTCTTTTTTGTTTTTGTGGTTGTAGGAATAACTTGTTACCAGGAAAGAAAATCTGAAAGGGCATTAGAGGCATTAAAGAATCTTTCAAGCCCCAGGGCTCTTGTGATCAGGGATGGCGTTCAAAAAAGAATCCCCGGACGGGAGGTCGTAAGGGATGACATCCTGGTCTTAAAAGAAGGAGACCGCGTCCCTGCTGATGGGGTTTTGCACGTATGTTCAAATCTCCTTATAGATGAATCAATGCTGACAGGTGAGTCATTTGCAGTTCGAAAATGCGAATGGGATGGTAAGGTAAAGTCAAACCAGCCTGGCGGCGACGATCTGCCGTTTGTTTATTCAGGAACGCTGGTTGTCCAGGGACACGGGATCGCCAGGGTTACGGCTACAGGCGGATATACCGAGATGGGCAGGATCGGAAAAGCCCTTGAAACAATTTCCGCGGAAGAAACCCTGCTGAAAAAAGAAACACGGTTAGTTGTCCGTAATTTCGCTATCGGCGGATTGATACTCTGCCTGATCGTTGCGATCATATACGGATATACAAGGGGTGACTGGCTGAACGGGATACTTGCGGGCCTTGGTTTGAGCATGGCACTGATCCCGGAAGAATTTTCAGTGGTACTTGTCATATTCCTTGGAATGGGCGCGTGGCGCATGTCAAAAAGGAAGGTCCTGACAAGACGCATGCCTGCTATTGAAACGCTTGGCTCGGCAACAGTCCTGTGCGTTGATAAGACCGGGACCCTGACAATGAACAGGATGATCCTGAATACCATATTTTCAAATGGTGAATATTACGATCTTGAAAAAAACGGGAACATCCCGCTTCCTGAGAAATTCCATGAATTGCTTGAATTTTCAAATCTTGCAAGCCAGAAAGACCCTTTTGATCCTGTCGAAAAGGAAATAAAGACAGGCACGGAAAAATTCCTTTCAAAATCCGAACACGTTCATGATAACTGGAAGCTTGTAAGGGAATATCCGCTTTCCAGGAATTTACTTGCACTCTCAAATGTATGGGAATCACATGACAAACGAAAGCATGTGATCGCTGCAAAAGGCTCGCCTGAGGCAATAATCGATCTATGTCATATTGACGGTAAAGAAAAAGATAAATTACTGGCCTGTGTCCAGAAAATGGCAGATATGGGATTGAGGATTCTGGGTGTTGCAAAATCAAGCTTTACCGAGAATGCTTTTCCCGAAAAGCAGCATGATTTCCGATTTGAATTCATTGGTTTGCTGGGTTTCATGGATAATGTTCGTCCTGGTGTCAATAAAGCACTTTCCGATTGCTATTTTGCAGGAATAAGAGTTATTATGATAACCGGGGATTATCCGGGGACAGCGCAGCATATTGCGCGCCAGATAGGTTTAGAAAATCCCGGAAATTATTTGACCGGCGCCCAACTTTCAGGAATGGAAAAAACAGAATTACAGGAAAAGATCAAAACTATCAATATTTTTGCGCGTGTAGTACCGGAACAAAAACTGGCCATCGTAGAAGCGCTCAAATCCAACGGGGAAATCGTTGCAATGACAGGCGACGGGGTTAATGATGCCCCTGCATTAAAGTCAGCTCATATCGGTATTGCGATGGGTGAAAGGGGAACCGATGTTGCAAGGGAATCAGCAGCAATAGTATTGTTAAATGATGATTTTTCATCTATCGTTGAAGCTGTCAGGATGGGCAGGAGGATATTTGATAATCTTAAAAAAGCAATATCATATATTTTTTCAGTTCACGTACCCATTGCGGGTCTGGCACTTTTTCCTGTAATGTTCAACCTGCCCCTGATACTCCTGCCTGCGCACATTGCATTTCTTGAATTGATAATTGATCCTGCATGTTCTACTGTATTTGAAGCAGAGCCTGAAGAAAAAAACATTATGAAAAGACCACCCAGGGATTTAAAAGAGAAATTATTTGGCAAAAAAAATGTTTTCGGTAGTTTATTACAGGGCGTCAGTGTGCTTGTTGTTGTTTTTTTTGTTTTTCTTTTAGCTTTAACGATGGGAAAAAGTGACACAGAAGCCCGAAGCCTCACTTTTGCCACTCTTGTAATAGCCAATCTTACACTGATCATTGCAGGCCTTTCATGGGAAACAAGCCTGATAAGGGTCAATCCGGAAAATAAGGCATTGTGGATTATGATCGCAGGAGCGCTTGGCAGCCTTCTTCTTGTCCTGAATATTCCTGTTTTAAGGAACCTGTTCCATTTTTCAGAACTTCATTATGGTGACCTGATGATCGTGTTCCTGGCAGGGGTTTCCAGCGTATTGTGGTTCAAGATACTTAATATCAGGGTAAAGTAACAGAGACTTTTTAGATTCCTCATTAGTTATTTTAAGATTTTCTCATATACCAATTCATATTTATCCACCATTTTTCGGAGGCTGAAGTTCTCTTCGACATGGCAGCGGCATTCTTTTCGATCGATAGAACTGATTTTTTTAACTGCCCCGGCCATCCCGTCCATGTCATCAACTATGAAACCTGTCCTTCCATCCTTTATGATCTCCCTGACTGAACCGCGGTTAAAAGCGATCACAGGTGTGCCGCAGGCCATAGCCTCGATCATTGTCATGCCGAATGATTCTTCCCATTTTATTGGAAAAAGAAGGGCGGCAGCATTTTTATAAATGTTTAACATGCGCCGTGTGGAAACCATTCCTTCATAACTGATCTTTCCTCCTATTTCAGGTTTTATTTTTTCCATCCAGTAGCTGTTATTATCGGAAGCTGGCTCCCCGGTTATTTTCAGTGGAAAACCTGTTCTCCTTGCAACCTTGATTGCTATATCGACCCCTTTTTCCGGAACCAATCTCGATGCGGATAATAAATAATCCCCGGATAGAGAATTGAACTGATACCTGCCTGGATCAATACCATTATGGATCGTATCTATAAAATTTAGATCTTTAAAGGGCAGGCGCTGGGAATCGCTGATTGATACATAATAAATATTCTTATTCGTTTTGTGTATGTTATAAATAAAGCACCGCCACTCGGAAAGAGGATCATGCAAGGTGAAAACGGTAGGAACTTTGCAATTGGCTGCAAAGTTGATTGACAGATCAACCGGATGGATATGTATGATGTCGAATTCTCCTTCTGCAGCCCTGCGATAAATATCCGCGATAAATACCTGCTCATAAAAATTTATAGCATTGTGATTTTTCAAATCTGTTGAATCACCTATATGCGGATGGTTAAACAATGGTGGTAGATTTAAATCAATGACCTTCGCCTTTGACTTTGTACCCTTAGCACCAAATAGTGTCACAGAGTGACCGCGTTTTACCATCTCAGAGGCCAGGACTGCTGTCAGATGAAGCGGGGCATGAATTATGTTTTCTTTGTTTGCCGGGGGTGTGGTCATCAAACCACTGCAAAACATGGCAATGCGCATAATTTATTATTTGGAGAACTTTGATATATAGTCTTATCCATGTGCATAAATATGTGAAGTTACATATATGAAATTAGGGCGTTAGTACAAAAATAGTAAGATAAAGAATTTAAAAGTTTAGTGGGGAAGACAAAATGAGAATTGCAATAGTTGCTCCTTCAGTCTGGTACAGGATAGCTCCCCCGCATGAATCAAAATATGGCGGGGCAGAAAAAATTGTTTATTGGTTATGTGAGAAGTTGGTAGAATGGGGTCATGATGTTACCTTATTTGCCACTGGAGACTCAAAAACTTCGGCAAAACTGGTACCCACATATCCCTGTTCTGTTCTTAGGCAGGATAATAATAAGAACGGGCAAAACGGTAAAAATAGCGTTTCCTGGAACGATATAACTGATAATCTGCTGAGCTTGCGGAAGGCTATGGAAGTCGAAGAGAATTTTGAAGTTATACATTCACATGTATATGCTGATCCGCTTGTAACTTCTTCATTAAATGGATCAGGGGTCCAGGTACTGAGCACGATACACAATAGTATGAGTGCCAAAGACATGGGCTGGGGAAACATTATGCTATACAGGTATGCAAAAAACAGGAAACGCCATCGTTTTGTTGCTATCAGCAAATCACAGACAATACATGATGATGCAGGATTGCATTACAAAGATATTGTACATAACGGGATTGATCTTTCCAATTATAAAACCAAAAAGCGATTGAAGAGAAAAAACGACACGCTCCTGTGTCTTTCCAGGATTGACCCTCATAAAGGGATAGAATATGCTATCGATGCAGCGGAAAAATCTGGCATGAAACTTATTATAGCCGGAAGAAAACACCCTGGTAAGGAAGAAGAATTCTTCGAGGAACGCATAGAACCGCGCTTACAAAAAGGTGTAGTGGAGTACGCTGGCGAGGTAAGCGATAAAGAAAAAATTAAGCTGCTCAATGCAACAGCAGGAGTGATTTTTCCATCTTTATGGAGAGAACCTTTTGGCCTGGTGCCTATTGAAGCCGGAGCTTGCAGTTCGCCTCTGGTCGCTTTTGAATGCGGGGCAATTCCTGAAATAGTTATAAATGGCAAAACCGGTTTTTTTGTCCGGCCGCGTAATAAAGACGGGAAGCCAAACATAAAAGAACTGGTAAAAGCAATAAAGAGAATAGATGAGATAGAGCCAAAAGACTGTTTTGATCATGTTAAAAATAAATTCACGGCAGATAGAATGGTTGAAAAATATTTAAATATATACCGGGAATTATCTCTCTTCTTGAATACTCCTTAAACGCTTTTTAAATGCAGATCTGAACATAGCATTTTTAATTGCCCGCCGTCTGTTGTAACTGTTGAGCGAACATCTGAAATTATTCAGAACATCTGTATTCTGCACAGTGCTTCTCATAACAGAAAATGGAAATTGCATCGTGCTTCGCAAACCACTTGCAGTGGAAAATGATCTCATATCTTTTCTTACTTCAGAAATAAGTTCATTTATTACGATCTTTTCCTCAACTTCTCCGACTTCTTTTACCATTGCCAGCCTGTGTATGGAATAAAAACCTATCAGGAATGCAAAGAGAAAATAGAAATCCAATGATTGAAAATACAGAGTTTGAATATACAGATTCCTTACCGGACTTTCCCAGTGGAGATCCAGTGAAAGTTTGCGGTCTGCAAAAAAATCTGCAAATAAACCACCAAGCACGGGTGCAATTCCCGCCGCTAACGAATTAATAAAACTGTTTGCTGCTAAATATGACGTGGCCTGTCCTTGTGGTGCTAATTTGAGCCCGATATTCCCGGATGAAAGGGTTATTCCTGCTGAGGAAATACCCATCAACGTATGTATAATTACCAATAATGGCATAGTAAATATGTATTTCTCAGGTCTTGCAGTGAAAGTCCATGCAAGAATGCATATTATGAATAAAGGACCGTTTATACTGAGGATCGATTTGTTGCTATATCTATCAGCATATTTTCCCCACAAACGTAAGAATGCAATACTGGTGACCTGATTCAATAGCATAAGAATTATAATAGTTGCCATATCAAGATTCAATCTTGTAAGCATGTAAACAGTGAAAAAAGGGGCCGCCAGGTTCACGGCAAAATTCCACGATCCAAGAAAAATTATCAGGTTTTTAAAATTGGTATCCTTGAAAGGCTGGAAAAGCAGCCTGGAGAAATTGATCCTTTCTTTGATGACCATCATACGAGGCTCAGGTATCTTTGAAAGAAAATACAGTCCTGCCATACCTGCCAGGAATCCGATGAAAAAAATATATGAATATGCATATAATTCATTGTCAGGATATAGCTGTTTCCAGTAATCTATAAATATACTGGCAATAAGACTGAATAAAATCCCTACTATACTTGCATATAGCATTCGTTTACTGAAAAAAGATCCCATTTGATTCATAGGAACAAGATCGCGCATCCATGAGTTCCAGCTGCAGGCTCCGATAGCAGAGAATGCTGCATTTATTATTAGAACGATAATGAGCAGGGTCAGGGGGTCCTTGATAAAAACTAAGAAAGGGAGCATAGCTATCAGCAGCCAGAATGACCTGCCTATTCCCGTACTCAAGATACAGATTTCTCTCCTGACCCTGTATTTCTCCACAATATATATCGCAGGTAGTTGGATCAGCTGTCCCAGAGGCGGGATGGCTGAGAGAATACCGATAGTCAGGTTTGAAGCCCCAAGCTTTAGCGCAAAAGCCACGAGAAACACTCCGCCAGTCAGCGTTGCGATCGCCTGTGTTGTGAGGCCGTCCATTATCACATTGTTAAGACCGGATTTTAATTCTCCTTCTGTTAACGAATCCTTAACTGGGAATTTCATTATGAATCTCTTTATTAATGATATCCGATATCACATTAACTTCAACCAATTGCCTGAGAAGCTCTATAACTTCCACATAATTATGAAGATTAAACCTTGCATATGATTGGGTAATCCCGACCCTGATTGAATAAGCAGTATCAGGAAGGATCTTAAACAGATCCTCATCTGTGAAATCATCGCCTATCGCAAGAATGAAATCATATTCGTTCTTTGATATCCAGCGCATTCCGGCTGTGCCCTTGTTAAAGCCTGCGTTCCGGATTTCCACAACTTTATTACCCTGCATTACCTGGACGTCTATATTCGCAGTAAGATTTACCAGGGTATCCATCAGATCTTTTGCCTGCCCGGAACTCTGTTCAGGGTCAGATTTGCGGTAATGCCATGCAGTAGAGAAATCTTTTTCCTCTATGAAGGATCCGGGGACCCTGTCTACATATAACCTGAGTAAAGGAAGTATCCTGGGTTTCCATTGATCATTCAATTGTTTAGCTATGCTCCATTCACAGTTTTTTTCCTTGATCAATGTCCCGTGCTCAGCCACAATGTTTATATTCGGCAATCCAAACCATCGCTCAAGAGTATCTTTGTCCCGACCGCTTAACAGAACAACTTCATTTCGCATATCATTTAAATAACTCGTAAGGAGATTCAGGATGTCCTGGCTCGGTACTGCCATCTCAGGTTTTGGAGCAAAGGGAACAAGCGTCCCATCATAATCCAATAATATAAGCCTTCTTCTGGCTTTATTGAAATCTACTTTCATTTCTTGTTTGACTTTGCTATTTAATAATCTTGCATCGAACCTTTTTTGTTCCTCACCTACGGAAATCAGATCATTAAGGAAATCATGCGCCCATTTCACAACATCATAACATTTGAGTCTCTCCTGCAAGATATGGTTCCTCTTGATCTGCTCTTCCGGAGGCATTTCCAGCGCCTCCCTTAATGCTTCGGTCATTTCTTCCGTATTATTGGGATTTATGATGATGGCTTCTCCAAGTTCTTTTGAAGAGCCTGCCATTTCACTGAGTATAAGAACACCTGTCTTATCGGTTCTTGCTGCTATATATTCTTTTGATACGAGGTTCATACCATCCCTTAAAGGCGTAATCAATGCAACGTCGCTTCTTTTATAAAGTGCAATAAGAGAACTGAACGGCAGGAACCTGTACTGGTAGGATATTGGAGTCCAGTCGATGCTGCCGAATCTCCCATTTATCCTGCCGACAAGCTCATCTATTTCTTTTTTATTCAGCTGATAGTGCTCTACTCCTATGCGTGAAGGAACAACTACTAAGAGAAGTATTAATTTTTTATGCCATTGTTTATATCTCTCAAGGAAAATTTCATAACTGCGAAGACGGTTGATAATACCTTTAGTATAATCCAGTCTGTCGATAGAAAGAATTATTCTGTAGTTTGCAAGCGTCCTGTCGAATGTATCTTCTTCTTTCTGAGCCTGCATATTGTTTGTATGACCATTGAATTTTGGGAAATCAATACCCATGGGAAATGTATCAGCTCTTACTATCTTGTTCTTCGTGATAATCTTTCCCATATTGTGCTCATGACCCAATATGCGCAGAACACATCTTAAGAAATATTGGGTATATTCATGTGTATGGAATCCGGCCAGGTCAGCTCCCAGTATCCCTTCCAGTAATTCCTTTTGCCATTTTTTGGGCAGCATCCTGAATATTTCAAACGAAGGAAAAGGAATATGGAGAAAAAATCCGACCTGGTTTTCAGGGAACTTTTTTTTCAGGAGCCCGGGAAGAAGCATGAGATGATAATCATGAACCCAGACTATATCATCCGGTTTTATGATTTCCGTAATAGCTTCACAGAACATTTCGTTTACATGCTTATAACATATCCATGAATCCTCATCATATATTGTATAAAACGGAAAATAGTGAAATAGCGGCCAGATGGTTTTATTGCAGAATCCATGGTAGAATTTATCCATGGTTTTTTCGGAAAGAAAAATGGGATATGCATGGAAATCAGAAAGCGCTTTTAATTTTAATTGTTCTTTTTGTTTTATATCCTCAACTGTTATCCCCGGCCATCCAATCCAGATATATTCTGACTCTGTAAACGAAGAGGTTTTCATTGAATCAAGATATGCTGAAAGACCTGACACCATGCCGCCTACGCTTTCCTGAAACCTGAAAGTACCTTCTTTTTCAACAACAGTGAAAGGCAGCCGATTTGAAACTATGAGCATTCTCATTAAAATTCCCCAATCATAACATAATTTCCGATACTAATATACCTATCTGGTTCGAAGTATGATAATCCTCCTGAGTATTATTATAACAATTATTATACAATAAATTCAATAAATATATATAGTAAAAATCTTAATTTGATTTAGGAGGAAATTTATGAAGAACAGTTTTTTGATTAGAGTATTACTAACAACAGTGTTGATTGTACTCTTTTTTGGAATTTCAGCTAATAATGTTTTGGCTGATGGAACAGAAACCTTAGGTGATCCGGTAGGCATATCACTTTCTCCGGGTTCCGGGGTTGTGGTTGCGGGAACCGGTATGGAAACACAACCCGGAACGATTAATATAAATGTTCCCGGAACTGTAAAACAGGTATTGCTTTACTGGTCAGGTGGAGGCAATAATGCAGTTATTGGTGATGATACCATTACGGTAAATGGAACTCCGGTAACAGGGACGCTAATCGGTGGGCCAGCCTTTTTTTACACATACAATATAAATTATTATTTTTCAAGCTATCGAAAGGACATAACAGGATTAAATCTTGTAAGTCAGGGACTAAATTCTCTTACGATAGAAGGTATGGACTTTGGGGGTGATGAGAACAATGGTGCCGGCATACTGGTAATTTATGATAATGGCGTAGATAACGCCGAAATCAGCCTGAAAGATGGGATTGATTTAGCATTCATTGATTTCCCTGAACCACGTAAAAGTACGGTTCCCCAGACTTTAAAATTTACTCCTGATACAGTCTCCAGGACTGCTAACCTCGCCATGTTTTTTGGAAGTGTATCCAGTAATGGCCGACCGAATTCCATTGAAGTCGTTACGGGGGGAATAAAAACGGTTCATAGTAATTTACTTGCAAGTATCGACGGACCACAGTGGGATTCCCTGAATTTACCTGTCATCATCCCACCGGGAGCAACGAATTTGACCGTCCAGGCATTTTCACGGGACGATTATACATCCGGAAATCTTCCTGCTTCATTGACATGGACAGCAGCCAGCCTTTCGGTACTTATGACAAATCCTGCGATCACAATTAAGAAATACACTAATGGCAGTGATGCCGATACCGCGCCAGGTCCTTATTTAACAACAGGTAATCCTGTTATATGGACTTACATTGTCACTAACACCGGTAACGTGGACCTGACAGATGTAATTGTCACCGATGATAAAGGCGTTACAGTAACATGCCCGAAGACTGCACTGGCAGTTGGTGAATCAATGACATGCACGGCCTCAGGTACTGCTGTGGCAGGCCAGTACGAAAATAATGGCACAGCCTCCGGAACAAACGGCAGCAAGACCGTGACTGCGACAGATCCGAGCCATTACTATGGTAAAGCAAAGACATTGGTAACAAGAACACCGGGATACTGGCAGACGCACTATGTGGAGGCAGACAGGGAATGGGCAAAAGTAGTTGCTGCCGGTAATGCTCTGCAATGCGGTGCACCTGAAAGCTTCATTGTAAATACTACAGCCAGATTGGAAGGTGGGTTCTGGTCCAGTATATCATATGAGACAAATAAACAAAAAAGAACTCCGGTAGACCAGGCAAGGATGCAGCTTGCATTCCAGCTATTGGCAGCCATACTTAACAACCAGGCTTTTGGCAGCGATCCAGGCGGCACGGTTCTTAATGATGCCAGAACAAACTTCTGCGGTACGGATAAGAATGCTATGTTAACGTCCAAATCCCTGCTGGATACCTTTAACAATGGAGGAAGCAACCAGCCTTTCTCGGCCGGGTACATTAATGGAAAAGCAGATCCGAAAAAATCTCAATCCGTAGCAGCAAAAGTATACTGGAACCAGCCAACTTTGCCCGGAATACCTTAACCTTAAATTCCGTGAGTTAACGAGTATGCTACTGGGTATGCCCACAGCATACCGTTTTTTTTCTTTTTTAACCCCGATGTATCATAACTCTATTGGTCTCTCACAGACTCATCTATCCAATTAAGGTAATCTGTCAAACCTTCCCCGATCTTGAACGACACAACGCATGGAACCTCATAGCTGTGGATCTCTTTTACTCTCTTTTCGATTTCCTTTACTTTATCCGATCTTGTTTTTATGATTATCCCGAATTCGTTTGCCTCATCTATGCCCCCCTTCCATCTGAAAATGGAAGTGATAGGAAAAATATTCGCACAGGCAGCAAGGCGCTCCTCGACAAGTTTGCGGCCGATCATCCTCGCTTCTGCCAGATCCCCGGCGGTTATATATATTATTGAAAACATTAAGTCACCCAAAGCTTAATATGTATAATGAGCTTAATAATTTACTGATAATGCTCCCGGAGACAAATTTTTGAATTACACTGATCTTTTATTGCCGCTGTTCTTATTCTACTGGCTTATTGTGATGATCCTCAACAGGCGCGGGACACTGGCAAAACATAATATATCTGCATTTGGCCCGATACTGATGATCCGCACAACGAAAGGACAGGAATTCCTGGACAGGCTTGCAGTTCATAAAACATTCTGGAGAACATTTGCAAATATCGGGCTGCCTGCTATGCTTCTCGGTATGCTGATAATGTTTCTACTGATACTGTTCATCGATTACTCACTGATAACATCATTCCAGACCCAGACAGTACCCCAGCCCACCAAATTCAACGAACCCAGAAATATTTTCCTTATCCCCGGGATTAATGAATATATCCCGCTTTACTGGGGGGCAATTGCACTGATCGTAACTCTCATGGTACATGAGTTTTCCCATGCAATCCTTTGCAAAGTGGAAGGTATAAAGGTAAAATCCATGGGAATATTGCTGGCTCTTGTCCCTGTAGGTGGTTTTGCAGAACCTGATGAAGAACAATTGCTGGGGAAAAAAGAAGAAAAAACCGAAACAGAACAGCCTTCTGAACCAAAGCGCATAGCCACACGCAGCGAGCGCGTGCGGGTGCTAACAGCAGGAGTAATGGCTAATTTTGTCACGGCAATCATTGCTTTTATCCTGTTTTTCACACTGCTTGGCTCTATTTCAACAGTGGGAGATGTAATGATCACAACGGTTATCCCCGGCTCTCCTGCGCAACTTGCCGGGGTTAATGAGAGTATGATATTGACAGGAATAAATGATATTAAAGTCAATAATGCGTCTGATTTTCTTTCTTATGCCAGTACGATCGCACCTGGCAGCAATGTAAAATTAAACCTAGTTGAGAACGGTGTACCGAAAGAAATACATCTGGTTGCATCAGGGAAAAATGTTACGCGTGCAGGTGTAAAGGTATTGAGCGTAACAGAAGGTTCGGCTGCCGGGGCAGCCGGGATAAAAGAAGGCATGATAATAGTCAGGATAGATAATACTGAAATCAAAGAGCTCAACGATTTCATCAATTTCATGAATTCCACAAAAGAGGGACAAAAAATCGATGTTTATTTATTAAGTAACAGCTCTCTTGATGCTTCAACTGAAGTATTCAAGGCTATTGAACTTGGAAAAAATCCCTCTCCTGTGAATGCCAATAAAGGTTTCCTTGGTGTGTCGTATTCGCCTGAGCAGGGAGCGGTAAGTTATTCCATCGGAATAGGGATAGGTGAATTCCAGGCAAAAACATATCTTGATATGTTGAAGAGTATTCCATCGTTAATGACCGGAATATATGGATGGGTAATTATATTTGGCCTTCCAATATTTGGCTTTGCAGGTGAAGGATTCCCTGGCTTTAGCGGCATGCTAATGAATTTTTATGAGCCCACAGGCTGGGTGGCAGTATTCGGTGTAGTTGTGTTCTGGATATTAAATTCCCTGTTATGGATCGGCTGGATGAATTTCTATGCCGGGCTATTTAATTGCCTTCCTGCAGTACCTCTTGATGGCGGGCATGTGTTCCGCGATGTTATGACTTCATTCCTTTCAAAGGTGTTCGGAGATGGCGAGAAAGTAGAAAGGATATCCAATGCGATCGTACTGGTATTTGCATTATTGATTCTTTTGTCTTTTGTGTTCGTGACGATAGCACCATACGCAGCTCATGGGTTTTGATTTAGAAAATATGAAATATATAAATTCTTGTGCGCCCAAAATCATGATGCGTATCTGTGTTCATCTGTGTTCATCTGCGGTTAATATGCCAGATGCAACAAAATCATCAAAAATTGTGTAACCCCTAAGTTAAAGGTGGTATGGATATACCCTGAAAGGGTATAGATCGTTTATCCTGCATAAGAAGTAAGCTTCTGAAAGGCTTATAAACGTGTATAAACCTATAAATGAACTATGGAAGTAATTACATGAAATCAATAACGAGT
Source organism: Candidatus Methanoperedens sp. (assembly GCA_012026795.1). Classification (NCBI taxonomy): domain Archaea; kingdom Methanobacteriati; phylum Methanobacteriota; class Methanomicrobia; order Methanosarcinales; family Candidatus Methanoperedentaceae; genus Candidatus Methanoperedens; species Candidatus Methanoperedens sp. The sequence goes on along the minus strand of VEPM01000008.1, from coordinate 94,524 downwards.
AAAGTGCAAAAAATCAATAGCTGTAGAATAAGAAAAAAATAAAGGTTAGTTTTGGAAATTTTAACTATATATTTGATTTTAGCATTGGAGTATTATAATGGACATCCAGAAAATCCGCCGTGATTTCCCGGCACTGGGGAAAAAATGGAATGGTAAATACCCCATCTATTTTGATAATGCATGCATGACCCTGAAGCCAAGGCCTGTAATAGATGCGATGAATGAATATTATACGGAATATCCAGTATGCGGTGGGCGTTCCATTCACAAGATGGCAAAAAAAGTGGATGAGAAGGTCACTCAAAGCAGGGAGAAGTTCCGGAAGTTCCTTGGGGCGTCCTGTCCTGAAGAGATAATCTTCACAAGAAACACAACCGAAGGATTGAATCTTGTTGCCAATTCGATGGATTTTAAAAACGGCGACATCGTACTAACAACAGACAGGGAACATAATTCAAATCTCGTTCCCTGGCAGGTGCAGGCGCATAAAAGAGGGATAAAGCATATTATTGTCCATTCAAATCCTGATAATACCTTCGATCTTGAGGGATTTTGCGGACTATTCGATAAAAACAAGAACGTACGGCTTGTGAGCATGGTATATACCGCGAACCTTGACGGCTATACCATACCTGCAAAAGAGATCATACAGATCGCCCATGACCACGATGCTCTTGTGATGCTTGACGGAGCCCAGAGCGCACCTCACAAAGCTGTAGATGTAAAGGCGCTTGATGTTGATTTTTTCGCTATTTCAGTACATAAGATGGCAGGACCGACAGGCATGGGTGTGCTCTATGGTAAACATCACCTGCTTGAAGAGATAGCACCTTTCATCGTTGGCGGGGATACGGTTAGTGACACAACGTATGAAAGTGCGAAATTCCTGCCCACTCCTGAGAAATTCGAGGCAGGTCTCCAGGATTATGCTGGCATCATAGGAGGGGGCGCGGCAGTTGACTATATCTGCGGCGTGGGATTGCCGAATATCGAGAAGCATGAAAAGCGGCTCAATACCATTATCACAAAAGGAATAAAAGACATGCCGGGATTAAAGATCATAGGCCCGGAAGACCCGAACCTGAGGGGAGGCATCATTTCATTTACTGTCGATATGCCAAAAGGCGGTGATGCACATGATATTGCCCTTATTCTTGATGAGACCGAGAACATAGAAGTGCGCTCGGGTGCATTCTGCGTGCATTCCTGGTTCAATTACAGGAAATGCGGGGCTGCGGTGCGGGCTTCGCTATATTTGTATAATACTGAGGATGAAGCGAAGAAGTTTGTGGATACTCTGGGGAAGACGATCGGATTGTTCAGTCCGTAGGAGCTGGCTGCATATTTTAATTCATTTAATTATTTAGTTATTTGATGTAATAGTAAGACTTAAATAAGACAACAGTCTTACATTCTCTCATGACAACTGTAACAATCTCAAGCAAAGGGCAGATAGTAATTCCTAAAAAATTAAGGGAAATGCTTGGTTTAACAATGGGAAAAAAGCTGAAGGTTTTCCAGGAAAACAAGAAGATAATCCTTGAAACAGAACCAGAAACGAAGCCCTCGGAATTATTTGTAAGTGCCTCACCCCATGCGGTTGATAATGCCATGAAAACATCACACAAAATTGATGAGGCAAAAATTAAAAGACTTCTTGATGACCTGGGAATTAAATGATCGCAATAGATACCGGGGTCTGGATAGAATACATTAATACCCGTGGGGTGCTGCATCACCATGCAAAAGCAGTTGTTGATTCCGTGAATCAGGGAAAAGTTACTGCAATTTTGACCCCATTGACACTGGCTGAAATATATTATGTTGCACAAAGGGTTTATCAGGAAGTATATACACAGTCCCGATCTGAAATTCTTGCAAAGAAACTATATGATTTCATATATTATCATCCGCACGTTGAAGTTAAAAATCCGGATTATGAACTTTGCCTGAAAGCAGGGATTATAAAATCCGGATATAATATTGCATTATCAGATAGCTTTTTGCTCGCTATATCCGAACATGATAATACAACTGTTTTGTTTAAGAATTTAGAAAGTGAGATGAAGCCAAACATACAGGAGCTGATTAAACGTTTTAACCTCAGATTCCTTGAAAACTATTGAACAGATTCCGTGAAAAGATTATCAATGCAAAAATTGTGGAACCTTACAGCGGCAGGATAGGGTTTGCATCGTTAAGTATATTCCGATTTAAGTCATAGGATTAAACATTATGAAACAAGTTTATATGGATCACAGCGCCACAACTGCTACTGACCCTGCGGTCACTGAGGCTATGCTGCCTTATTTTTCTGAAAAATACGGGAATCCCTCAAGCCTGTACACGATAGGCAGGCAGGCAAGAAGAGCTATAGAGGAAGCAAGACAAAAAGTCGCCGACCTTATAGGCGCAAAGAAAGAAGAGATCATATTCACAGGCAGCGGAACAGAATCCGATAACCTTGCGATAAAAGGAACCGCATTCAGGAACCGGGGAAAAGGCGACCATATCATAACAAGTTCGATCGAACATCATGCGGTTCTTCATACCTGTAAATACCTTGAAAAAAACGGTTTCAAAGTTACATATCTTCCTGTAAGCAAAGACGGGATCGTGAATCCGGCTGATGTTGAAAAGGCCATAACCCCACAAACAATTCTGATCACGATAATGCATGCAAATAATGAAATTGGAACCATCCAGCCCATTGAGGAAATAGGAAAGATCGCAAAAGAAAAACAGGTCACGTTCCATACTGATGCTGTACAGACAGCAGGAAAAATCCCTGTGAATGTTGATGCCCTTGGTGTTTCAATGTTATCCATTAGCGCCCATAAAATATATGGGCCAAAAGGCGTTGGCGCGCTTTACCTGAGAAAAGGAACTCCTATCGAACCCCAGTTGCACGGGGGCGGACATGAAAGAAACATCCGTTCAAGTACAGAAAACGTTCCGGGGATCGTTGGTTTCGGAAAAGCAAGCGAACTTGCAAAAGAACGATTGCCCCGGGAGTCAGATTTAGCAGTTCTCAGGGATTCACTAATAAAAGGTATTCTTGAGATAGGGGATTCATATTTAAATGGTCATCCGACAAAACGCCTCCCCAATAATGCAAATTTCAGGTTTAGCTTTATAGAAGGCGAATCCATGATATTGAATCTTGATATGAACGGGGTGGCAGCTTCAACCGGTTCTGCGTGTTCATCCACCTCCCTTGAACCATCTCATGTGTTAATGGCTATCGGTCTTCGGCCAGAGGAAGCTCATGGCTCACTGAGATTAACGCTTGGACGGGAAAATACACAGGAAGATGTCGATTATGTGATTTCGGTGCTGCCTGGTATTGTTAATAAACTGCGGATGATATCTCCGCTTTCGAGGTAAAAATGACTGAAGGATATAGTGAAAAAGTAATGGACCATTTTGCCAATCCGCGAAATGTTGGCGAGATACCTGATGCTGATGGAATAGGAAAGGTTGGAAATCCAGTATGTGGTGACTTGATGTGGATTTACATCAAAGTTAAGGATAACATACTTGAAGATGTCAAGTTCAAAACATTCGGCTGCGGGGCTGCGATCGCAACAAGCAGCATGATCACTGAACTTGCAAAAGGTAAGACGCTTGAGGAAGGGCTTAAAATCTCACGCGGGGATGTGGCAGATGCGCTTGATGGGCTTCCACAGGTTAAATTGCATTGCTCCAATCTTGCAGCGGATGGATTACACGCAGCGATCAAGGATTATCTTGAAAAGACGGGAAAGAAGCTGTCATAAAACCTCCTTTTCTGAGTATTCCAGCATTTATTTAGATACTAATCCTCAATTTCATCCACGTCTATATTATCTGGAATGAAATATAAATCGGAATATCCATCGTTACTTTTTGCAATTATTCCATTCTTAATCAGGACATTCAGATGATGCCTGATAGTCTTATAATCCTTATTCACAGCCGTTGCTAATTGATTTGCGTTATAAGATTTATCAGAAAGATGTTTCAGGATCAATGCCCTTGTCTTTCCTCCACGTGTGCCTTTAATCAGATAACATAGCAGCTTATGTCGTTTATTGGATCTCCTGAGTTCCTGTTTCAATAACCTGTTTTCAGTAATATCCCTGGCTATGCCATGAATTTCTACTGTCCCATCTGAGTATTTTATTTCCCTCGTTCTTATCTCGGCCCATCGGCGCTCCCCATTCTTGCATACAATTCCGAGTATATCCATATGGTCCACCTTTTCCCCGGAGAGACGTTTTTTCCGCCGTTGTTCGACTATTTTCAAACTCTCTGCTGTGACCCATTTATTAATGTTAGTACCAATAACGTCCTCTTTTTTACATCCGAGTGTTTTAAGCCCAACCTTGTTCATCTTCAAAAAATTGCCTCTGGAATCGAGTACGTACATAGCATCCTGGGCGTTTTCAAAGAGGTCACGGTATTTTTCTTCGGACTCCCTGAGTTCCTTCTCCAGCTTCCTTTTCTCAGTTATATCCCTCATTATGCCGTGTACACCGATTATTTTATCCCCATCTTTAATAAGCCTGGTTCTTGCTTCGGCCCATTGATGTTCCCCTTTCTTGTTTATTGCTTCTATGACAACAGTCGGCTCTAAAGGCTGGTTTAAGAAAATCTTCTTGAAACGGTCTTCAATTTTTTTAGCACTTTCAGGCGTTACCCAATTTAATACATTTGTCCCGATTATTTCTTCTTTGGTCACGTCAAGTAATTCCAATCCGATTTTGTTAATACTCAGGATATTTCCATTCAAGTCGTGTGTATAGATAAAATCATTAGCATTTTCAAAGAGATCCCGGAATTTTGCCTCAGATTCCTCCAATTCCAGCTCAGTTTTCTTTTGTTTTGTAATATCTTTAGCTATGAATAAAAATTTTTTTACTCCGTCAAAAATCATTTCAGCACGAGACTTTAATAAATATCGTATCTCGCCTTTTTTAGTGATTATTTTAGCATCTGCAATTTTTCCGCTATTCAGGTTATTTTGAGTTTCATGCCATATTTTGATGTAGGCTTCCTTTGTATCCTGTGGTAGTATTTTAACGAAAGATTGTCCTAGTAGCTCATCTTTCGGCCAGCCCACGATATTGAAAAAAGAATCGTTCCCAAATTCTATTTCACCCTGCATATTAACGACAGCGATCCCATCAAGGGATGAATCAATTATTGTTTTAAGATATTTTTCTGAATTATATAATTTACCATATATTTCTTTTATTCTATCTTCAGTACACATTCTGGAATTCTGGACAATGAATGACGCCTGTGACGCGGCGATAGTTATGAAATCAATCTCTTCTTCGGTAAAGTCATGCACTTTTGACATATAGACATTTAAGAGACCGATAACTTCCATTCCATTTTTCATGGGAATGAGTAGTTGAGATCTGATATTGTGCATTTTTGCCAGGCTTGAGGAAAATGGCACGCCTGCTTCTCTTGCTGCCCTGTGAACCTGCTCAATATAATCTTCCCGAAGGCCGAACGACGAGGCCATCCTGGACTCACATGTCCCTTCATCGACCAATATTATTGCTCCATAATCTGCATTTATGGATTCACATGTAACGTTCAGTATTTTTTGGAGGATTTCATCTAATCCTGAGGTGGTATCTATTGAAGCAATATTCAGGAGGGCCTTTAATTTTACGTTTTTATCGTTGGCCATAATATAATGTTCCTTCCACGGAACTTTATATTTTACACACACATATAGTTCACTAATCTTTTTACTTTTTTACCGGATCATCGACATGCTCATGTAAATTTTAATAAATTGATATGAAATTGACAGGTTATTTTTATAGATTATTTTATATTCACAAAACCACTTTCCCATCCTTGATCCTGATTATCCTGTCAGCTTTCTCGCCAAGCTCAGGTTCATGCGTCACCATAACAATAGTCTGTCCTTTTTCGTTCAATTCGCGAAATAGTCCGACTATCTGGTTTGAAGACTCCGTATCAAGATTTGCCGTGGGTTCATCCGCAAGAAGGATTGCAGGTTCATTCGCAAGAGCCCGGGCAATTGCTACGCGCTGCTGCTGCCCGCCCGAAAGCTCACTTGGAGAATGATCGGCCCTGTCGCCTATTCCCACAAGCTCCAGAAGTGAAGAGGCACGGTCATATTTCCGGTCATCCATTATCATCGGCAGTGCAACATTTTCAAGCGAATTCAGTTCCTTAAGCAGGCTGAAGAACTGGAAAACAAACCCCATTTTCCTGAGACGGAAATCAGCTCTCTCATTATCATTAAGAGAAGATACCTCGATCCCGTCGATAACGATTCTCCCCGATGTTGGAGTATCAAGAAGGCCGATCATATTTAAAAGAGTTGATTTTCCGCTGCCGGACGGACCCATAAGAGCAACGAATTCACCCTTCCTGATATTAATATCAACTCCCCGTAAAGCATGAACTTCAATTTTACCCATATAATATATTTTCCTGAGGTTTTCGGTCTCGATCAAAACTATCCGCTCCATATTGCTTTTATAATATTTGTCCGCGCGGCGATAATTGCAGGGAAGATGCCGCCGATGATACATGTGATAAGTATTGACAGATCGGCCGCCATTATTGAAATATTTGATATCCGTGGCATGATTATGAGTTTCATACCATACTCAGGAGTCATGATAAGCGGATTTTGCTGCATTCCATGTATCAGGATTAAACCTATAGAAGTACCGAGTGTTGTCCCGATAATGCCAATGAATAAAGCCTCTGCAAGATATATTTTTAAAATCATTTCGCCCCTTGCGCCTATTGCTTTTATGACACCGATTTCACGGATCTTATTTTTTACGGTCGTGTAAATTATAAGGCTGATTGCTATCGCGGCAACAAATATGGAAATGCCTGATGTCATCGTGGATATTGCCCCGAATGTCTCGATCATCCCTGCCATTCCTGCTGAAAGTTCCTGCCAGGTCTTGACATTAGGAAGCGTGGTCTCTTTCTGGAGAATTAATTTGTACTTTGTGGATTCTTCAGGCTTCTCAAGCCGGATAATGATATTACTGGCTTCATCTTTTTCTATGAGTTCCTTTACTGTATCATATGCAGCTATAATGGCATACCTGTCAAGTTCAAATGTACCTGTACTGATAATGCCCTTTATCCTGAATTCAACAGGTTTTCTATCCTGGTATGTAAGAAGAACCATATCACCAACATCCACTTTCATTACTTCAGAAAGAGAGGTGCCTATCAGCAGTTCGTTTTTATCCTTATCATCAAGGAATTCTCCTCTTTCAACTGTTCTTGATAGTGTGGAGGCTTTTTCTTCAAGTGATGGTTTTACCCCGAATATTGCAATTCCGATTTTTTCAGTCCTTGATTCGATATCTACTCCACCTGTCATTCGTGGAGCGGCACCTACTATGCCTTTTATCCCCGTTACCTTCGAAAGCACGCTTTCTGATTTCGGAATGACGTTATCGCCGGTATTTGGCTGGATCTGCAGATGCCCTGTGTAAACATTAACAGTATTCCCTACAAAAGCATCCTGCATCCCGTTATTCAACGCTGTAGTAAAAAGCGGCCCAACGACCCCTATCGTTATGGCCAGGATGACCATCAGTGTTTCACGCCTTCTTTTTGACATATCCTTTATGGCAAGGAACAGCCAGGCTTTCATAATCAGTGTTTCCTTCTTTTCAGGTAAAGTATTATAGCACCTATTGCTGTTATCCCGATTAATATCGGCAGGAGGTTCTGGCTTTCTGCCGGGTTCACAACAATGATCACGTCTTTTTGTATCTCCTGTATTCCAAAGTCATCTTCAAAAGTTATATGCAAAACACCGGTTTGTTTCCCGCTGCGGTCAGCATCCAGTGTAAAGAGCGCATTTGAATAATCATCCTTTTTTATTTCCCCGAGATAAGCAAGATTATCCCCGGAAAGTGCAGATTCAAGACGTGCCGTAACTCCTTTTGCATCTCCTGTGCCGGTATTTTCGATCTTTATAGTAAGGGTAAAAGGCTGTTTCTCTATTAATCTTGCGGGTTCTGTGGTCTTTTTGGCGATGTCCATATTCGCTCTTCCTGAGGCAACTATGCCCACAAGTTTGCTCTCGTTATACTCTATACCTCTTTCGTCAAGATAATTAAGCTCAAGATTGATCGGATAATTTTTGATAGAGGCATCCTTTTCCAGGGAAAACCATATCTCTGAATTTGTCTGTGAGCCCTGTGGCATATCTTTAAAGATCAGTTCCGAATCCGAGGAGAGAGGGATGAGTGCTTTATCTTCCGGGTTCAGGCTGACTTTTAGCCATTTAATTTCGTTATCTCCCACATTTTCAAGAGAGATTTGTATTTTAAAGACTTCCCCTGGCTCGACCTGGCTATTGTTTGAGGCCACTGATACATTTTTTATCTCTATCAGTGTATCCCCTTTGATCGTTAGTGTGATCTTTCCGTTATATTCCTTATCATCATAAAAAATTGTATAAGGTAGGTCATAAACCCCGTATTTTGCGTCCCTGTCAATATCTATCTTGAAAAAGGTTTTTCGAGACATGTGCGGAGACAGGTCAAAATAAGGTGTATATTCATCTCCAGATCCTCCTGCGCTGATAAGATACCCCGGATTATTTATTTCACCGAGCTTATTATTTGGAGAGTAGGATGCAGAAAATGGATATCTTAAAAAAAGATATGCTTTGACATTACTAAGGGAAGTATCCTGATTATTTTGTATCGTGAATTCAAGCCCGATGTTCCTGTCACCCGGCGTCAGGTGAGGAACAGAAAGTACAGTTGTTACATTGAAAGGGTCAGCCTGTACGTTCATGGCCAGTGCTAATGTTAAAAATAGCGCAATTATATAATTTTTCATTTATTTATCTCCGGTTTCGTATTTCTTAATTCATTATTAATATTCCATATTTTATTACGATTTATCTTCAGCATAAAATCAAGGGACCCTTTAATTATATTATTTACTTGTTCTTCAGGGAACATAATGCCTCTGCTGCGAATTATTAATGAAGCGACTCCATGGACGTAAGACCATAATGAGAATGCGACTATATCCACGTTCATCCGGGGGAACAATCCCAGTATCATACATTCATTCACATTATTCTTGAGCAGTTCATATGATTTCAGACCGATATCATAAAAATTTGTCTCTGTTGTATTTTTTACAGGACTTCTCATCATAAACATCAGATCATAATATTCAGGATTTTCAAGGGCAAATAAAACATATGCCTCCCCATGTTTGATTAGACGTTCAAGAGGATCATTTATATTAAGTGACGTTTTCTGCCATTCATATAGTTTTTCAAATCCTTCCTTTCGAAGAGTGTAAAGGATTTCATCTTTATTTTTGAAGTAGAGATAAATAGTCGCCGGACTGTATTCAATTTTTTCTGCAATGTTTCGTATGGTTATGTTATTGAACCCCTTATCCAGGAACAACTTCATTGCTGTCTTTAAGATCAGCTCTTTCATCTCAGATTTTTCGTTTTCTTTTCTTTCTTTTATTCCCATAAATAAACATTGTTAATTTAATAAACATTATTCTTCATATTATTTAAAGATTATCAACCAGGATTTTTATTACATATGATTGTGTGAATTTTAATCTGGAATATATCTTATGATAATCACGATTATAATTATTCAATTAATTAGATATATTTAAATAGATAAAGGTCTTGTTTAGAATTGGTGTGTATGAGATGACCGATTCAAAATATCACGTGAATAACCTGGAAAATCAGGATACAAAAAGTGAGATTAAGTACAATTTCCTTTATAGATTTAAATCTTTGATCGGTGGTAACTCAGGATACATACGATTTATAATATTATTCGGGATATTATTCACAATACTGCAAATATCAGACCTGACGATCACGTATTTTGCGCTTCAAAACCCACAGAACAAAGAACTCAATCCCCTGTATAACCAGGAATGGTTCGTCCCGTTCAAATTGACAATAGTTTTTCTCATAATGTTAGTAATGTATCGAATTCCTGTTCAAAACCGAAGGATGGCAAAAGGCGCAATGTTAGGAATGATATACATGTATTTGTTTATTAATTTTAACAATCTTTACTTCCTGTTGAATTCTTAAGAAATTTCTTTTGTTACAGCCTCAATATCAAGGTCAAATGAATTATAAATATGTCCATCTGCTAAAAGTCGCTGCCTGTCCGGCATATTTATTATTCTCATCAACGATATTCCAGACAGTACCTCGCTCTATCAGGAAGCGCCGACCTGTGCCAGATATGCGTACTCCGCGGTACGTGTCGATATACCCATTGCGCCTGACCTCTTCAAGGAGTCTTTCACGATCTTCGCGATTAACAGGTTCTGCAGTAAGGCGTGATGGCATTTTAATGAATTCTTCCCATGTCATCTCCCACAGGTCAAGCGCTGCCTGGTTACCATAGTTCAAAACAGGGTCTGCCTGTATCCCATGCGAGAGAACAACGAAAGGTTGATAAAATAGTGCCCTGGCGCGCTCCTGTGGCCTACCAGGAGGAATAAGCTCCTGCCCTGTCCAGCGTAAGTAGCTTTGCAGCAGTCGGTTAACGTGTTTGATCAATAGTGTATCATCAAATGGAAGAGACATAAATTTATCATTTCATATGCGATTTTTGCATTCATCAGGTAATCATCAACCGAAGCAAGGATCGTGCCCACCTTTTCTCCTTCGAATAAAACGACCGCAGAACCATCCCCGATAATTGTCTTTATTCCAGGAACATTATCCGGCGCCAGGGATTCTGCAATAATATTAACCAGTTCTCCTGATTTTTCACCTCTGAATGTTAATTTTCCTTCTATCTTCATGCTTTTGGTTTTAATTGTTTTTCGATTATTGGATCAACCAGATCTATGAACTTCATTGCGGTTCCAACGGGTATTGTGGCGCCTGATGCAACATCATGCCCCCCGCCCATGCCTCCCACAGCTGCTGACGCTTCCCTCATAGCCGCTGCAAGATCAAGTCCGGCGCCTACCAATTTCCTTGTCCCGCGGCCTGAAACACGGATCTTTCCCTCAATTTCGTTAAATGTGAGGAAAGGCTTATCCGGATATAAGTATCGCGTCATCGTTCCTGCAATTATTCCAGTGCCGCTTGAATCCTCAAGGAGCACATACCTGAAACTCCGGGCTGCCTTGATCCGGGCCTGTGCCTTTTTAATTACGCTGATCAAAGCGCGCTGGTTCTCCCGCGCTATGATCTTTGCCTCATCAATGACCGACTCATCCCGCATACACAGTGAAAGTGCAATTCCTGCTTTTTCATCTTTACCGCAAGCGTTCAGGATATTTACAAAATCATATATGTTTTGTACAACTTCCCTGTTAAGGTGATAGTTGTCACCTATAAGGGTATCAATAGCCGGGAGGCTTCCCTGCTTCACAAGCTTTAATATTATCACAGACGAAAGTTTCGTCAATTCTTCTTCTGAAAGATTTCGCAATTCGCCTTTTATTCCAAGACTATCCAGGAAGACCTTGATCTTATCCTTATCACCGGTTATATCAAGATAAGGATCTATACTATTTTCAAAAATTTCAGCTAAGGGCCCATCCCCGATTCGAAGCCCTTTACTGGAAGTTACTGTCCTGCTGGCGATGGCTTCATCGAGGATAGATTTATTTGCGCCTTTCATTGGCTGTTTATCCCCGGTCGCCCCTGCAATAGCAAGTCCTGCAAGGTCGGTATTATCGCCCATCTGGCGGGCTATCATATAAGCGCCGCATGAAGCGCATAATTCGGTCGAGCCATCAATACCCACAAGATGCGGGTTGAACTGGATATGTTCCAGTTTCCCTGTTGGTTTGTGGTGGTCAATTATAATGGCTTCTTTTATCCTGGAAGTCAGTTCGACCTGGCCGCTTCCCATGTCGCAAAGAATTACAGGTCCATAGGATGTTTTTTCAATTAAGTCCAATGTTGATTGGTCAAACTGGCTGACTATCGTAGCATGAAAAAGTATACCCTTCCTGTGAAGGGCGTTACACATGATACCGGCAGCAGATAAGCCATCAGCATCGTTATGCGAAATAAGCCGAACCATATCATGTTCCAATATGGCTTCTGCTACCTGCCTGCTAAGAGCCTCAAGTTCAGCGAGGCTTTCCTGTCCATCAGTCATCGGGACTTATGAAATGAGCATTTCTGCTCTCTGGATAGAGAATTTCCAGTCTTCCGGAAGTACACCTTCACGGCGATAATATTTTTCAAGTCTCCTTATTTTTGAGATCTTATTATTAAGCGCACGCTTATTATGCATATCTTTAGGATTCTTTAAAAGGTGTTTATTCAGATCAAGTACATCGGTTATAATATTATGAATGTCTTCCGGAACTTTTGAAGAAACATTCTTTTCCTTCATTATGGTTCCTATTTTCTTGCCTGTCACAAGTGTGACATCAGGGACGCCGTAACGGTCTCTTAAGATCATACCGATCTTGCTTGAGGAATTACCACTCGTTGCAAGCTGTTCTATAGTACTCTCGATCTCATCCTTGTTGGTGTTCGACCACTTAGGGGGCTCCGTCCTGATCGGTTTTGTGGACCCTGCCTGGCCTTTTTTACGTGTGTGCATTCTTGCCATTTAATTTTCTCCGATAATTATTATTTCCAATTGATTTTCAAATTCTTATAAGCGAAGGCAACCCATTATGGGGGTAGGATATTAAATACCTTTCCAAACTGCATCTTTTTCTACTATGACAAGATGATAATAACCCAGGCTATTGAATGGGTAATACCACCGGGCTGCATCCTCAAAACGAATGAATATTTTTTCATGCAATAATAATTTCCTTGGGCTAAATGGGTACACAAACAGTAACAAACTTCCAATTCTTGCTTTGAATCCGACATCCTTAAGTTTGTTTATCAGGTCCCCTCTTGAAAAATAATACGTCCACAATCCATTCACTACATACTCTTTACTTCTCAGGGAAGATATTATCCAGCTTCCCTTACATTTTATAAAAGCGTTGACCCACCATGTCAGGTTCCACCTGTTAACAACTGTAAAGATGGCCTGGCAGCCGGTTTTTAAAACCCTGGATGTCTCCCGGAAGGCATAATCGACGTTTGGGATATGATTAAATATCCCAAAGATGGAAATTATGCCGTCAAAACTTTTATCGCGAAATGGAAGAAACTCGGCTGATGCAATAACAAAAGACAGATTGTCTTTGAATCTGGCATCTTTTATCCTCTCTTTTGCTATTTTTATCATCTCTTTAGATATATCTACACCCAGTACCCGATATCCTTTTTCAGCCAGGAACAAAGATTGCTCTCCTGTTCCGCAGCCAATATCAAGTATTAATCCCATCTTCAGGCTGTCCAGGAGAACTATTTTCTCTACAGACCTCATATAATTGATACGGGGATTATCAAATCTATGATCATAGTCCCTGGAAAGACTTTCATAATGTTTTAATACACTGGTTCTTATCGACATTTATCAATAATCGCTCCCCTGTTCCTCGCTCTGGTACTAAATACCAGCCCTTTGCCATCAAGGAGTTCACCTGCGATTTTCTTGAGGTTTTCTGTATCCTCCCCAAAAGCATACACGGTTGGCCCGAATGAACTCATCCCTGCGCCACTGGCGCCGCCATCCCTTAAAGCCTGTATCAAATCAAATGAAGCGGGCTGCAATTCAACTTCCCGTTTTTTAAAACCCAGTTCCTGGATCGCATAGATACTTTTCCCGAATGTAATGATGTCATTCTCAAAAAGCGCAGGAAGAAGCTGCATCAGGATCACATGGGATAGTGCCTCTACTTCCTTGAGCGGAACCGGACATTCTTTCCGGAATATATCCACTTCACTTTGCTGCGATGCACCTTTCTGTTCAGGCACGATTATAACGATATCCCAATCAGGGAAATCTTTTCTTAATAAAACCGGTGCTGGAGGAAGCTTGCTTGCAGCTGAGGGAAGAAATGCCCTCTTCTGGCTGAATTTGTGACCACCGTCAAGTATGAACCCGCCATTTTCAAATGCAGCAACGCCAATGCCGCTTGTGCCTCCCCGTCCCACTTTTATTGCGATCTCATGAACAGACAGGCCAAGGTCATATAATTCACTGACAGCCATGCCTGCCGCAAGAGCTGCCTGGGTGCCTGAACCAAGGCCAATATGTGACGGATAATCTTCTTCGATTGAGATTTGTATTCCCTCGCCGTCAGGAAGCAGGGACTTTGCGCTATTCCTTATGCGTTCAATATGCTCGTTCTTGCCTGTTATTTCAATAATATCCGATTTTCGGGCTTTAATTTTTATTACAGGATTATCAAGAGTCAGGCCGATGCTTCCATCAACGCGCCCGATACTGGCATTCATATCGATAAGTGTTAAATGCAGGCGGGAGGGGGTTGTTATTTCGAGCATATTTTTCGGGTTAGACGTATCTATTTCAATAAGATATAAACCTGCTTCTGCAAAATGCAAGAAAGCAAAAAAACTTACGGGAAAATCAAAGAATCCTTTTTGTGCGGCTCATAAAGGAACAAGCAGCATCACCGGTAGGATTGATATTAATATACAGAATAACATCCTATTCCATAATTTCTCATGTATCATTTCTTTTTCTCCATATCTCGGTTCACCCAATAAATAGTCAAACGACCTATCTTGGATGATTATTTTAATATTGGACTACTATCTACTTATAATTATTGCAGTTTAAAGATTTAAAAAATGATTGTAATAGTTATGATTATGATAAAAAATTTTGAAATTAAAACGATTACAGTCGGTTTACCAGCTTACAGTTAAATCACTCAAAAGGGTTGCCGACACTTGCGAACAATGCCATAATGCGGATTCGCCCTGTCATTGTCTCATCCACGTTTGCACCCCAGATTATTCTTTTTGTGCCGGGAACCTGTTGCGCCATCAATTCATCAACATGCGCCACTTCTTCAAGTGTCAGGTCCTGCCCGCCATTGATATGGATCAAAAGACCGTGTGCAGACCCAAGATCAGGAATATCAAGAAGAGGGGCAGATATTGCTTTTAATACTGCTTTTTTCACGCGGTCCGGACCTTCTGATTCCCCGATCCCGAATGAGGAAATACCTTTATTTTCAAGCACAGCTTTTAAGTCTGCAAAATCAAGATTCATAAGGCTGGGGAGAGTGATGGTTTCTGTAATACTTTTAATAAATTCCCCTATTAATGAATTGGCAACAGCAAAAGCCGTCTTAAGGGGCAGGTTTCCTGCGACCTGCCTGAGTTTTGTGTTATCTATCAAAACGACGGAATCGCAGGTTTGCGAAAGAGCACGGATCGCTTTTTTGGCGTTTTCACGCCTCAACGCCTCGATCTCAAAAGGCATTGTCAGGCAGGCTATTGTGAGTGCGCCCATCGAACGTGAAATCTCTGCAACCACAGGAGCCGAGCCTGTGCCTGTCCCTCCCCCAAGACCTGCAACAATAAACACAATATTTGCTCCTTCAAGTTCTTTCTGGATCTCATCCTTACTTTCTTGTGCGCATTCTGCGCCAACTTCCGGGAATCCACCGCATCCTTTGCCTTTACTTCTTTCTTTTCCCAGCAGCAATAATTTATCTGCCCTCTGGAGGACAAGATGGCTGATATCCGAATTTGCCGCAATTACTTTTGCACCGGCAATGTTTTTATCCGAAAGAAAGGTTATTATATTGCTTCCAGCGCCCCCGAGTCCGATTACGGCCACAGAGGGTCTTGATGCTACAATTATTTCCGCAAATTCTCCGTTCATTATAGACGTTTGATATGGTCTATTTGATATAAATATATTTTCAATATAATGATTCAATGTGATTACAATCATATTAAATATGTTCAAGAAAGATATAATATTATGAAACTATTAATGGTTCTTTTTTTAGTATCAGTTTACTTTACGGGTTGCGTGGAACAAAGTCAAAATGAGTCTATATATAATAATTCAGTCATCCCTGAATATTCTCCGGTGGTGGATTTAGCCAAAAAAGATCTTTCTGAACGATTAAAAATTCCTGTTGAAAATATTCAGCTGGTTAAACAAGAAGCGGTTGAGTGGCCTGACACCAGCCTTGGCTATCCTGAAAAAGGCATGATGTATGCACAGGTAATTACACCCGGTTTCAAAATCATCTTAAAAGCCGGAGATAAGTCATACGAATACCATAGCGATTATAAAAGAATAACAGGGCCCGGGAACCCATCCAATAAATGGACAGGATAACAGGATTGACAGGATGAATTGCCAGAAATCTATCCTGTCGATCCTGTGAATCCTGTCTATTGGCTGGTTATAGCCTTTAAAAATAGCATGCAGTTCAGAAAGTTGGAATTAATGGATGGGCTCAGGGCCCGGAGAAATATAATATCTTAAATAATATCTTAATAACGGATGTAATTTCCTGTCTTTTTTATGTATTTCCCAAAAGCAAGACCAGCTATCACTCCACTTAAGTGAGCACTTCTTGCTACCAGGTCGCCGCTTGAGCCTATGAACAAAAGGTCAAAAAGAGCAAAAAATATCAATGCATATGTTATCTTCATGCGAATAAAAAAGAACAAACCGACCTCGATATCCGGCGCAAGAACAGCTAGGCATGCAAATATCCCGAACAATGCGCCACTTGCACCCACAGCTGTCGAATATTGTTTCAAAATAAAAACCGACCACAATGAATAGCCGATCGCAGCAATAATCCCGGAAATGAAAAATACAAAGAGGAATCTTTTTCCTCCTATCCTTCGCTCAAGCTCAGGCCCGAAGAAAAATAAAAACATCATATTGAAAAGAAGATGTATAGGTCCGGAATGCAGGAATATATGTGTGATAAGTATCCATGGCCTGGAAAAAATATAGTAGGGTGAAAGAGCCAGATAAGAAAAATATCCGGGAATAATATACTGCAACACATAAGAAATAAGAACGATCAAAAGAATCATCAAAGAATAATTACTTTTAACAGCAGACATAATATTATTTAATGAATTCAAGAAGGGACTATGTTTCCGTCTTACCACAGAATCCGTCTTATAAATGATCCCGGTATCTCTTGATCTCGATTTATATTCTAAAAGCCCCGGACAATTGTGTGATTCAGGAAGCCGGTGGTTGTAACAATAGGAATTACCGCAGAATTTGCATGTGAACGGCATAGGGTCCCTGAAACCGCAATAATAACATTCTTTTGTCATAGATACTCATTCAAATTTGATTACTCTTAATATCACTCAGGGTTAATAATTTATTTGGCTATTACTTCTTTTTTAAATCCTCCATGGAAGAATACATATACGTCTATTGCTTTACCTTTCTCATACTGCCTCATCATCCGGTCATACATCTGCTTGCTGTTTCTTAAATTATTTTCTTTGAAATATCTTTCGATTTCTTTGATAAATCCAAGTTTTTGCCTGAGAAATCCGGATTCATAATCCTTTACTGATTTTATTATCTCTTCGCATATCTTATCACTTATTTCATTGTGATACAATCCATGCATATCCAGGCCGCTTATTTGCCTGAATTCAATATTTCCTTCTTCATCCGGCTCCCTGTGAAGCATATATGGGTATATTTTGCATATCCGGGGACGAACTTCATAATGTTCGCATCCTGTGCCAGTATAGAATATGCAGTCCCCATCCGGTTTGGTTTTCAGGGCATAACCCATTACATAAAATCTCCCGAGGTTGTCACATAGATCAAAATATGGCGCAGGTCTGAGAAATTCCCGCCCCACAATTTCGATTATCCTTTGCGCATCATCGTCGAGCAGGAAGACGTGATCATTAAATTCACTCTTACAGCATTTACCGCAGAAATCACAATCAAACCCCACATCACGGATTATTTTAATATAAACTTCGTCAGGAAATGAATAAATATACTCTATTTCATTTTCAATATCAACTGCGTTCATTATTGATTAAATCAGCTCTTGAAGATAAATAGTTATAACATATAAAATAATGATAAAAAAAATGATAACTTATATAAAGCATTACGATAGAAGTAACTTATTAAAAACGGGCTAAAAGGAAAGGATAGATAGACTAAGAGAGGTATTACTGAATGTCTCTAAGCAATAATGTGTATTCACTATTTAAAAATAAATATATATTGATTTTAATGGTTATATTATCGATATTTATCGGTATTGCCGGTGCCCAGGAAGATATTTCATGTTATCATTGCCACACTAAAGTTGTGACTGAATTCAGGAACAATATTCATTATGATAAAGGATTTAACTGCGCAAGTTGTCACGGCGGGGCAGAAAAATCCAATTCCAGTTTGATCTCCAATACTGTAATGTCAGGAGATTTTGTGGGCAGGCCAACAAGAAATAATATTACGGATATTTGCTCTAAATGTCATATAAAGGAAACTGAAGATTATAAGACAAGCATTCACTGGGATGCGATTGAGAAAGGCCATCCTGAGGCTGCAACCTGCACGGATTGCCATGGGATACATGAGATCAGGGCCATAAAAGATCCTAACTCATCTTCTAATCATCAAAACAGCCCTGCGACATGTGCCAAGTGCCATTCAAACAGCGAAATGATGAGCGCATGGTATTATGGTATTAAGGCAGACCGATTCGATACATATAAAGAATCATTCCATTGGAGGGCGCTTGATAAAGGCTATACACTGGTTGCAACATGCGCCGATTGCCATGAGAACCATAAAACCAAGTCCCATACGGATCCCACTTCAAGCACTTATCCTGAAAATATTCCTAAAACATGCGGAAAAGAGAATTGTCACGTGGGAGTGAATTTTGATGCCAAGGTAGCAGGAGGGCTCGTACATGATAAAGAGTCTTTGCATACCGGCGAGCTTAAGTGGAATAAAACGGGCATGGATTCCAATATGAAAGACTATTTCCTCGGCCCATTTGACCTTGCTTACTGGATAGCAATATTTTTCAAGATATTGACAACTACCGTGATAGGTTTCTTTACTGGAATGGTGATTCTTGATTTCTTATCAAGACTCAAGATCCAGAGGAGGTTTTAGGATATGTCCAGGCAAAAAATAATTGAAGCTTTAGAATCTAATAAAAATGGAGAAAGAAATATGGGTGAAATTTATTTTAAAAGATTTACTTTCAATCAACTTGCAGAGCATTGGGCAATGATAGTTACGTTCATGCTTTTAGTAATAAGTGGAATGCCCCTGAAATTCCCGGATGCGTGGTGGTCTCCGGTTATAATCAATCTCCTCGGGGGATTTGCAATGAGGACACAGATACATCATGCTGCAGGGATAGGTATGGTCATCCTTGGAGTGTATCATGTTGTTTATCATATTTTTGTTGATAAGGAATCCTTGCTTGATAGAAAAGTCTGGCCGACTTTAAAAGACGCAAAGGATTTCTGGCAGACAATAATGTTCTACCTTGGAAAAGCGCAGGCGCCAAAATATGGAAGGTATAGCTGGAAAGAGAAATTCGATTACTGGGGTGCATTCTGGGGAATGGTGATGCTTTGCGTAACCGGGTTGATAATGTTATTCCCATTCCAGGCTATGGAAGTGATTCCTTATGCTTATGTGCATCTTTCAACTATCGTTCATACAGATGAAGCATTATTGGCTACGCTGTTTATCTTTATTGTCCACTGGTGGAACGTTCATTATAGCCCTGAAGTATTTCCCATGTCAAAAGCATGGCTTACAGGCAACCTTTCAGAGAAACAGATGAAACACGAACATCCTCTTGAGTATGAGGAGATCATGAGACAGATGAATGAAAAGGACGACAGAAGTTCTTTTTCCAGGTAAGTTCAAATTCCATTATCCTTAAATGATAAGAGACCAATCTTTATCATGAGGTTAGTCTATGAGAACAAAAGTAATAATTATGGGAGCTGCAGGGCGCGATTTCCATAACTTTAATGTTTTTTTCAGGGATAATAGTGATTACGAGGTAGTGGCTTTCACAGCAGCACAGATACCAGGCATATCCGGTCGCAGTTACCCCAGGCAACTGGCAGGGCGGTTGTATGGGAAAGACATACCCATATATCCCGAAGACAAACTGGCACAGCTCATTAAAGAGAATAGCATAGACCAGGTTATACTTGCATATTCAGACCTCTCTCATGAGACAGTCATGCAAAAAGCTTCTCTTGTCCTTGCAGCAGGTGCGGATTTTCGGCTGATGGGAACAAAAAGCACGATGCTAATTTCAAAAAAACCGATTATCTCGGTATGCGCGGTCAGGACAGGTTCGGGTAAGAGCCCCACTTCGCAGAAACTGGTGGATATACTCAGGGAAAAAGGTATCAGGGCAGTGGTTGTGCGCCATCCGATGCCGTATGGCGACCTTTTGAAACAGGAGTGCCAGAGATTTGCATCAATGGAAGATTGCGTGAAGAACGAATGCACAATAGAAGAAAGGGAAGAATATGAACCCTATATCTGCTGCGGAACCGTTGTTTATAGCGGAGTTGATTTCCAGAAAATCCTTGAAGCTGCCCGGGATGAAGCTGATATTATCATATGGGATGGCGGGAATAATGACATCCCATTTTTCAAACCCGACCTTCATATCGTTATTGCTGATCCGCACAGGCCGGGACATGAACTCACTTATTATCCGGGGGAAGTGAATGTTCGCCTCGCAGATGTAGTGATCGTTAATAAAGTGGATTCAGCCCGGAAAGAAGATGTAGAAAC
The DNA here is from genome assembly GCA_012026795.1 of Candidatus Methanoperedens sp. NCBI lineage: Archaea > Methanobacteriati > Methanobacteriota > Methanomicrobia > Methanosarcinales > Candidatus Methanoperedentaceae > Candidatus Methanoperedens > Candidatus Methanoperedens sp. The sequence continues at coordinate 73,819 of VEPM01000008.1, read as the reverse complement.
AGTGATCAGGAATGTAAGATCCATAAATAATAATGCAAGGATCATAAAAGCCAGGTCTGTTATAACGGTCAAAGACCCGGAAGCGATCAAACAGAAGCGGGTTATTGTCGTGGAAGACGGCCCCACGCTCACCCACGGGGGAATGTCATATGGTGCAGGTATAATTGCTGCAAAAAAATTCGGGGCAAAAGAGATCATCGACCCCCGTCCGTATGCTGCAGGTTCTATCCATAATGTTTTCCAGGATTTCCCGCATATTGGCGCTGTGCTTCCTGCTATGGGGTACGGCAGCGACCAGATCAAAGAACTGGAAGATACGATCAATGCTTCGGATTGCGATATAGTCATAGCAGGGACGCCCATAGACCTTGGCAGGCTGTTAAAGCTTAATAAACCTGTTATCCGGGTCAGATACACGATCGAGGAAGTGGATGGAAAACTTGAAGAAATCATTAACGAATGGTTAAGATCAAGGCCAGGTATGTGATCCGAAATTGTATCCTGACAAAAAGTTAAATAAACAATAACAATGTATTAGGTTTGAACCAATACCTTGAAAATCGGTTCATAATGCGGCTGTGGTCTAGCGGCTATGACAGGGGCTTCCCAAGAGCTTTTGCAGGCACTGCAAAAATCAGGAAACAGCCTCTAACCCGTGTTCAAATCCCGGCAGCCGCATAAGGTATTTTTTATTCCTGTCATAAAACGAATTGAAATAATCCATTCTAAATTTAACATTCAGAACATTTATATATGAGTATCTACATGTACATGATGTACGTATTCATGATAAGTATCTATATGAATATGATGTGTGGTCATGAATACTGATAAGGGGCGAGCTAATCTGCGATGAAACCTCTAGCATATTGGAAAATATTTTGAAAAATCGGTGGTTGGATAACATGATATTATGCGAGTGCGGAGAAATCATAGACGGGAATACGTTTAAGGATTACATAAAAACATCAGCAAACCCGTCAACTCCAACAATAGGTCACAAAAAATGCGGTCATATATTTAATTTTATAGACCAGAAGCAATCAAAAAAATATTCTTCAAAGATCGAACTGAAAATGCTTTCGATGGCATTTGCCAAAAAGAATAATTTTGAAATCGAGAAAACTGAAAAATTTCTTCTTGAAGTTGATAAATTAAAGAGCACAGGAAATCTCACGGATAATGAAATAATTATTAAAGCATTTTATAATGTCATATGATAATTTTCCCGGTGAAGCATATGAATGTTTATGAAACTAACATCGAGTATCTTCTTGATGAGCTTAAAAGAATTGACCTTTTATTACATAAAAGCCTTGATAAATCTAGGTCAGAAAGCAACTATGGGATAGATGATTTTCGTGGTTTGTTCATTTCGGAAGATGAAGTAAATTCAATTCTTCAAACCCCAGTCCATCAAAAAAAGACTGATGAAAGCACAGATCACTGGACCGAAAAAATAGAAACAATAACAAAGGAAATAATTGCCAAGAAAAATGAGAGCATAAAACAAAATAAGAAATTGCTTCTTCCTGCTTTATCAAAAATATTTCATCTTTCACCCTTTGAGGAGAATGTGCTCCTTATATGTCTTGCCCCGGAACTTGATCTGCGATATGAGAAGCTTTATTCCTACCTTCAAAACGATGTTACTAAAAAGCGCCCGACAGTGGATCTTATTATCAGGCTCCTGTATTCTTCGATCAGAGACAGGATCAGGGCAAGAGAATATTTTTCAAACAGTTCAACACTTTTGAGTAACAGGTTAATCTATTTCTCAAATGAAGACAGCTCACAGTTACTATTATCCAGATCCGTAAGGACAGACGATAAAATAATCGACTTTCTCCTGGGTACAAACGAGATCGACCACAGGATAAAGCGCCACTCATTCCTGGTAAAACCCAGGAGGACTTTGAGTGAACTGATACTTGCAGATGAGATAACCCGGCCAATAGCCGGACTGGTAAAAAAATATTCTAATAAAAATCCTCCGGTATTATATTTCCGGGGACCTTACGGTACAGGAAAAAAGATGGCTGCTGAGGCAATTTCAAAGGAACTTGGCGTGTCTTTGTTCGTGGTTGATTCAAAAACACTTTTAAAAAATGAATCGTTCGAAATCCGGGAAATAATCATTCGTGAAGCGCTTTTGCAGGATTCGCTGTTGTATCTTGAAGATTTTGATTCATTATTTAGCGATGAAAATGCAGGAAATGCGGCTAAATATATTATCCGGGAATTAGACCGGTATCCTGGCTGGATAATATTATCCGGAGAAGCTGACATTGAACTGGGCAGCATATTGAAAGACCGTGGATTTATAAGCTTTGGATTTAAGATGCCTTCTTATTTGCATCGCAAAGAGTTATGGAAATCATTAATGAATGGGAATATTTCGAATGATGTTGATATTGGCGCTCTTGCAGGCAAGTTCAACTTTAGCGGCGGCCTGATAAAAGATGCAATAACAGCGTCACAGAATATTTCAATAGCAAAAAACAAAGGTTCAAAACTCTCAACAGAAGACCTTTTTGAAGGCTGCAGGGCACAATCCAATAAGAAGCTCATATCATTTGCCAGGAAGATCGAGTCTACCAATACTTGGGATGATATTTTTCTTCCTGATGATACGAAGAAGCAATTAAATGAAGTGTGCGGTTATATAAAATATAAAGGAACAATATATGCAGAATGGGGATTTGATAAAAAATTATCCCTCGGAAAAGGATTGAATGTCCTTTTTTCCGGTCCGTCCGGAACTGGTAAAACCATGGTGGCAGGCATTATTGCCAATGAAGTTAAACTTGATCTTTATAAAATTGACCTCTCAAATGTAGTAAGTAAGTATATAGGTGAAACCGAAAAGAATCTTAGCAGGATCTTCAAAGAGGCAGAAACAACCAATGCTATCATCTTCTTTGATGAGGCTGATGCCCTTTTCGGGAAGAGGTCGGAAGTCAGGGATTCACACGACAGGTATGCAAACATCGAGATAAATTATCTCCTGCAGAAAATGGAAGAATATGAAGGGATAGTGATCCTGGCTTCGAATTTCAGCAATAATATAGATGAGGCGTTCCTGCGCAGGTTGCACTTCAAAATTAATTTCCCATCTCCCGATGAGAAACTGAGAGAAAAGATATGGAGGAATATTTTCCCCGGAAAGACACCGCTGGCAGATAATATTGATTACAGCTTCCTGTCCATGTTCAAGATCACAGGCGGGAATATGAAAAATATTGCGCTCTCAGCGGCTTTCCTTGCAGCAGATGATTGTGGTGTCATAAAGATGGAACATATCATAAAGGGAACACAAAGGGAATTCCAGAAAATAGGAAAGCTGTGCACAAAGGAAGATTTCGGGGAATATTATAAGATATTAACTTAAACCAATCACAGGAAACCGATAATGGCAGACAATACAGCGATTAAAGACGTGGGGAATACCTTAATAAGCTTATTAATTGACAATATGAAAGATCTACCTGATGGTTCTATTGTGCTGGGCTCTCCGGGTGAGATCAAGAGCGACACCAGGATATCCCTGTTCCTGTACAGGATCCAGGATAATATTCATTTGAAGAACCAGGAAATGCAGCAGGCAGGACCAAAAACCATGAGATTCCCGCCTCTTGCCCTTGACCTGTCCTATATGTTGACTGCGCACCCTTCCCAGGAAAATACCGAGAAAACACTGGAGGCACATTTGTTACTGGGCAGGGCAATGCAGGTTTTTTATGATAATGCCATCCTTTCCGGTTCAGTTTTAAAAGGCAGCCTGAAATCCGGGAATGAAGAACTGCGCATTACAATTGAGAATTTAAACATCGATGATATGACCAAAATATGGAGCACTTTCCAGGGCAAACCTTTCAAGCCCACAGCATGTTATCTTGTATCACCTGTCAGGATAGGCTCTCAACATGAAATAAGCATACAGAGGGTAGTTTCAAAGGAAACCGGATATAATGAAATGGTTTTAAAAAGGAGACATGAATAAATGCTTCCTGTCCAGCCTTATATTACGGATACATTTGTTTCCTATAAAGGCGATATCATTATCACACGCCTTTCTCTTGCAATCCGTCTTAAGGATGATTACACCGGAGAAGAGCCGATCGGTTATATAGAAGTGATGTACGGGGAAGAAAATCAAAAAGCGATAAAAAATCCCGGTGGGTATTATATTTTTACGGATATGCCTGCTGGTAATAATACAGTTAGCGTAAAATCAAAAATATACTATTCCCGGGAATTGACCGTGAATCCCTCTCTTCTTGATCCAAAAAATCCTGTCCTTGAAATATTACTTAAACCCCTGCCATCCTATCCTTTCCCGGCTAATGCAACCCTTGCCAGGGGATTGTTGTCTAATCCCGATATGAACCTGACCGCAAATGTAAATATTAAAGCAGTAAAGCCTGAAATAGAAACTATTTCTGATGCTAATGGGGAATTCGTCCTGTATTTCAAGGATGTCAAAAATAAAAAAATTACGATTGAATTTAAGAAAGACGGAAAATCAAAAACAGTAAAAACAAATTTAGATGAAGGAAAAACCGTATCGCTGGGGAAAATAGCTTTTCCATAATAAATATTTAAATTTATAAAAAGGAGGTTTGAATGTCAATAACCAGAGAGGTATAGACAAGTTGCAAAAGTGTTGTAGAATAGAATTGCGGAAACCAGACAGATCTTAATAATAAATTTAAATTTTAAAATATATAATAAATATTAGAAGGAGGATATATAATGCCAGAATATTTAACACCGGGTGTATATGTAGAAGAATTTGAGATAGGAGCAAAACCGATAGAAGGGGTCAGCACAAGTACAGCTGGATTCCTCGGGATAACCGAACGCGGACCCACCACTCCCCAACTGGTCACAAATTGGCTCCAATTCCAGAGAATGTATGGAAGCTATATCGCAGGTTCATATCTACCCTATGCCGTAGATGGTTTTTTTATGAACGGGGGCCAGCGATGCTTTATAGGGAGAGTGGCTGCAAATGATGCCGCAAAAGCATCCCTTAAACTTACCAGCGCAGGCGCAAATGCGCTGACAATAGATGCGATCGGGGAAGGCGAGTGGGGAAAAAGGATAGTTGTCAAAGTGGGAACAGGAACAGATAATACGGCAGCAAAACCATTGTTCAAACTTTCTGTATTCTACTGGAAAGATGCGGTCCCATCGACTTTGTTCGATCCGGAAACAGATAAAAAATCAAAGCCTCAGCCTGCACAGGTCGAATTTTATGACAACCTGTCAATAGATCATGCTTCGCCTGACCACTATGATAAAAAGATTAACGGGATATCCAGTTTGATTACCATTTCCAGCCAGGCTGGTGATTCCGGGAATTTGCCAAATGGCCCGGTTGCGGTAACACCCCTGGGAGGAACTGATCTTGATGGGACTGCCCTGGGTATAGATGATTATTTGCGCGACTCGAATGAAGATAATATTCCTGGCAGCAGAAAAGGATTAACGGCTTTTAAAGAGATAGATGAAATTTCCATTGTTTATTCTCCCGATGCAAATTCGGTATCAGGTCTTGTTTCGGCTCTCATAAGCCACTGTGAAGAACTGAAGGATCGTTTCGCTATCATAGATACTGATGACGGGAGCAGTAATGTAGGTAATATTAAGCCCCGTGATAATTTTGACACAAAATATGCTGCGTTCTATTATCCATGGATAAAGGTCATTGATCCCCTGACTAGTAAGAGTAAGTTAATCCCGCCAGGAGGTCACATGGCAGGGATATATGCCCGCAGCGATGTTGAACGCGGCGTACATAAAGCCCCGGCAAATGAAGTGGTTCGCGGGGCAATGGATATTGAGTTCCAGATAACAAAAGGAGAACAGGGTATCCTTAATCCCCGCGGGGTAAATGTGATTCGTGCATTTCCGGGAAGAGGGATACGCATATGGGGAGCGCGGACACTATCAAGCGATGCTCTCTGGAAGTATATAAATGTCCGGCGCCTGTTCATCTTTGTAGAGGAATCCATAGAAGAAGGCACACAGTGGGTAGTATTTGAACCCAATGACGAAAAACTCTGGGCAAGGATCAGGGCAACAATAACCCAGTTCCTCACACGCGTATGGAGAGATGGCGCACTCATGGGAACAAAACCTGAAGAAGCGTTCTTTGTCAAATGCGACAGGACTACCATGACGCAGGACGATATAGATAACGGAAGACTGATCTGCATTATCGGCATCGCTCCTGTCAAGCCCGCAGAGTTCGTAATATTCCGTATCGCTCAATGGGCTGGAGGCTCTTCTGCTACTGAGTAACGATGTTAAAAATGAAAATAAAAATGAAAATAAATAATAAAACTATGGAGGATAAATATGGCTACTGGAGATAGGAAAGATCCGTACAGGCAGTTCAGGTTCCGTGTTGAGATAGATGGAATTTCACAGGCAGGTTTTAGCGAATGTACTTTTGCTGACACAACAACAGATCCTGTTGAATACCGTGAAGGAAATGAGCCCCCGCGATTCCGGAAACTGTCGGGATTAACAAAATACGGGAACATCACCCTCAAATGGGGTATTACTGATTCGATGGACCTGTATCAATGGAGACAGAGAGTTATAGACGCAGGGGCGGAAAAAGAACGGAAAAACATATCCATAACCCTGATAGATGAAGCAGGGTCAGATAAATCCCGGTGGGATATCGAGTCTGCATGGCCAAGCAAATATGATCCGCCTGATTTCAGCGGGAAGGGAAATGAAGTTGCGATAGAAACCCTTGAAATAGTCCACGAAGGATTTAAACGGGTCAAATGAAAAAATGAGCAGGTAACATTATGGCGTTTCAGACAGAATTTGAGTTCACCTTACCGAAAGGGTATGTAGATGAGGATGGGAATCTCCATAAGAAAGGCATTATGCGTCTTGCAACCGCCGCTGATGAGATCCTTCCTTTAAAGGATGCAAGAGTGCAGACAAACCCGGCTTATCTGACTGTGATATTATTTTCAAGAGTTATCACAAAGCTGGGAGATATAAAGGCAATAAATACAAAGGTGATCGAGAACCTGTTTGCATCAGATTTATCTTACCTGCAGGATTTCTACAGGCGTATCAATGAAAACGGATCAGGTAAAATAAAAACAGAATGCCCCAAATGCCAGCACCAATTTGAATTTGAGGTAGAATCCCGGGGGGAATAGCAGGCTACCCCCTTGACAGGTTGTACGAGGAGGTAGCTTTTATTGCATATCATTTCCACTGGCCATCTGAAGATATCCTGAATATGGAACACAAAGAAAGACACAGGTGGTGCGAGGAGATATCCAGGATAAACCAGCGTTTGAGTGGAGAAAAACAGAAAAGCATTCTTGAGGTCTAAGGGAGAATGTCCCGGTTAAAGTTTGATTTATGACAACAGGTAATAAACCATATCCATATACTTCATTCAGGTTCAGGATCGAGATCGGAGGAATTACTGTCGCGCAGGTTACAGAGGTAACAGGGCTTATACTTGAAACTGAAACTGAATCCTATGAAGAGGGCGGTGTTAATGATTATGTGCACCTGCTTCCTAAAAGGACAAAATACCAGCACATCACCCTGAAAAGAGGTATTTCTGATCTTGATGATATGTGGAAATGGTACCAGGAAGTGGTAAGTGGTAAGTTTAAGAAGAAAAACGGTACTGTTGTCCTGCAGGATGTCACAGGCAAAGATAAATGGTGCTGGAATTTCGAACAGGCATATCCGGTCAAGTGGACAGGCCCGGAATTAAGAGCAGACAGTAATACTGTCGCATTTGAGACTATTGAACTTGCACATCACGGTATCAAGAAGGGCTAAGAATAATGGCTAAACCAGTGATCAATTTAAGTGATCCGGATTTTCATCGCATGATCACCGGCAGATATCATAAAAGCAAAAGAAATCCATACGACTTTCCTTTGATGATATTTTTCAAAAACCAGGGGCAATCAATATCCAATAAGATAAATTTGAATGTTCTCCTGCAATTCAATACTAAAAATAATCTGAAAATTTCACAGATAACAGGACGTGGAATAAATAATGTGTTCAAGTTGTCCGGAATTGGAAAATACTTCCGGAATATATTATCGTCTTATAACAGAACGGAAATATCAAAATGCGGCATTAATAGGAAGGATTTTCATAATATTGTTTCAAAGCTGATTGTAAACAATTCTTTTTCCGGCAGGGATAATATTGTTCAAAAAATAAATCCCCGATTTCCTGGATCCTATTATCAATTCCATCAGGGTTTTTTCCCGGAATCCAGATATGGGTCTAAACCGGAATTCGATTATATATCTACCCCGCAATTTAAATATGTTATGCTGCCACATGTGAATTTATTGCTAAAAAACATGGCAATGGACAGTATTTTATATTCTAAGGATTTCTTTGGTTTTTCCAGGCATGAAAATGTAAAAAAGCAGCTTACAAATTATGGGAATAATATGGACTTTTCAGACCTGAATAATTATATTATATTGGGAAATAAATACCAGGTTACCTTACCACATGTGAACTTATTGCTAAACAGCATGACAACAGTTGACAGTGCTTTGTATACTAAGGATTTCTTTGGTTTTTCCAGGTCTGAAAATGTAAAAAAGCAGCTTACAAATTATGGGAATAATATGAAGGTTTTAAACTCGGATAACTATTCAACATTGGAAAATAAATACCAGGTTATCTTACCGCAGGTGAATTTATTGCTAAACAACATGACAATGGTTGGTGGCGCTTTAAATTCCCAGGAATTTTTCAAAACAAGTTCTGGTCGTCAGGAATCGTATTATTCTTTCCCGGGGATTGAATTAGCAGACCATGAACTTACAGGTGATGATAATATTAACCTGATGCATATTCACCCCGTTAATATCCGGCACATAAATGTCCCGCACACAAATATCCAATCCACAATTATCCAACCTGCAAATATCCAATATACAAATAACCAACCAGCAAATATCCGGGTCACGAATAAACAGGTCACAAATCCTGTAAATCATTTATTATTAAAATATCATTTTTCAGGAATTTCACACACAGGGATATTTTCACATTTGAAATCATTTTTAAAATCAATAACATGCCTGACTGTTCCTGGTATGGTAACTATGCTCCAGATCTCTCCACCGGGAGATTTCACAAAAGCAGGAGGATTCACGAAGGCAGGAGATTTCACGAAATCAGGGGTATCCGCAAAATCAATTATCAAAACTAACCTGCCATTATCTGCAAAGGCAAATCCTGAACCTGTAGCAAAACCAGGCATCCCTGTAAATGACTCTGATCTTCATTTTAAGACAAATAAGAATATCAAATATGAAATAGAAGAAATAAAAAGGATTGCCCTGGAAGCAAAACAGACAGTGACAGACAGGTTAAATTCAGTTCATACTTTACATGATGAGGAAATAAAGCGTAAAATAGATATTAAGCAGCTTTCTGACCAGGTATATCAATTATTAGATAGGAAAATAACTATTGAAAAAGAAAGACGGGGGTATATTTAAATGGAGCCGAAAAAAGGTTTTATTAAAATACTTGATGGGAATAAAAAGGGTAAGCAGATAGAGATACTCTATTTTCCTCCGGAATACTCCCTGGAAAGGAGCAATACATTCTCAGAAATAGCAATACCGGGACTTGAATCTCCTTATCTCCAGTTTGTAAAAGGAAACGCCGGAACGATCACGATTGAGGTTTTCTATGATACTTACGAAAAAGGAACAGATGTAAGGGAAATTACCAGCCAGCTTACTGATCTTTTAAATATCGATCCCACGATCCATGCTCCGCCTCCCCTGCAATTTATCTGGGGGCTTGATCCTAAAGAACCTTTTAATTGCGTACTTGAACGGGTGACAAAAAAGTTCACAATGTTCAACTCCGATGGGGTACCGGTCAGGGCAAGACTGAATATCACATTGAAAGAATTCAAGATGCAGCTAAACAGCCGGGAAAGGGAGCTCCAATCACCTGATAAAACAAAGGTGTATATAGCAAAGCAGGGCGACAGCCTCTGGGCTATAGCGTACAGGGAATACGGCGACCCTGATATGTGGAGACCTATTGCGGAAAAAAATAATATTTATAACCCACGGTCTTTAAAACCGGGTACGGAATTGGCAATCCCGCCGCTGGAATAATGTTGGAGTGATGATATGGCAACAGCGATTTCAGGCATGGATATTTATGCGCCCGTATTTAAGATAAAACAAAATGGCGAGGAATACCCGCCAAAAGAGAGCATCTTAAATATTGAGATAGATGAAGACCTGGAAAGTCCTGCGATGTTCCGGCTGTCATTAAATGAAGAGATCAACATCCGGACGCAGCAATTCAGGTGGCTTGATGATGATAAGATCAAACCCGGAACAGAGGTAGAGATTTTCTTCGGGTATGCGACATCAAAGAAACAGGGTATGATGAAAGGAAAAATCAAGGCACTTACACCCGGTTTCCAGTCAACCGGCAATCCAACGCTTAGCGTTGAAGGTTATGATCATTCACACGATATGCAAAAGACAGCAAAAAAATTTACTGATACGGAAGTAACTTACTCAACGATCGCACAGGAGATCGCACAGGCAAATGGCCTTTCGGCAAAGGTGGATCCCACGGAAATAACTCATGGGAAGGTTGAACGGATAAAAAATGAAACGGATTATGATCTCTTAAAAAGGCTTTCTAATGAGATTGGTTATGAATTTTTCATCAGGAATAAAGAATTGTACTTTCGTGAGCCCAGAGATAACATCGGGGGAGATTTTACTTTCGAGTTCAGGAAAAATTTCATCAATTTCAATCCGCGGATGACCACTGCATCGCTTGTAAATGAAGTACATGTAACGGCCTGGAACATAAAGGATAAAGAAAGTATCTCCGAATCCGCCACGATCAGTGATATCAAGAGCAGCGTTGGGAACCCTGATTTTGATAGCATCATAGAACAGTCCAATGGAACAAAAGTGGATGTAAAGCTTGAAGGAAGGCTTGTACGATCCCAGAAAGAAGCAAAGAACCTTGCAAAAGCAGAATTAAAAAGAAGGAATAAAGGTTTCATTGAAGGTATGCTTGAATGTATCGGTGATTCTTCACTCCGGCCCGGAATAACGGTAAATATTGAAAAAGTCGGGAAACGGTTCAGCGGCGTATATTACATAACAAAAGCGACGCATTCCATAGGCGATGCGGGTTATAAAACCACCATCACTGTGCGAAGGAGTATTTTATGAGCATGCAAGACCTGCTGCCGCGTCCACAGCAGGACAGTCACATATATGGCGTGGTAATAGCTGTGGTCACAAGCAACCAGGATACAGAAGGACTCGGCAGGATCAAGATCAATTTTCCATGGAGAGGAGAAAAGGATGAAAGCTACTGGGCAAGAATCGCAAGCCCCATGGCAGGAAACGAAAGAGGTATGGTTTTTTATCCTGAAGTTGATGACGAAGTGCTGGTGGCATTTGAGCACGGGGATATAAACCAGCCATATGTCATCGGATCTCTCTGGAATGGAAAGGATAAACCTCCCGAAACCAACAGCGATGGGAAGAATAATATCAGGAAGATCAAATCAAGAAGCGGACATGAAATAATTTTTAATGATGACGATACCGCAATGAAGGAAAAAATCGAGATCCATACTAAAGGGAAACATAAGATAGTGCTTGATGACTCATCAGGCCAGGAAAAGATCGAGATAGTTGATAAGACCGGGAGTAATAAGATCGTGATCGATTCGGTGGCGAATTCAATAAACATCGAAAGCGCCATGGAACTTAAAATAAAAGGAAATATTGTTGAGATAGAGGGTACAACGTCGCTTACCCTCAAATCCAGCGCTGTTCTTACTATCCAGGGATCAATCGTAAAGATAAATTAGGAGTGATTTCAATGCCGCCAGCAGCAAGAGTAGGAGATATGACAAGCCACGGCACCCCCCTTGGGCCAGGTCCGGGAAGTGCAAATGTGCTAATCGGCGGGATGCCGGCTTTTCGCGTGGGTGCGGATTTTCACACATGCCCCCTGTTCAATGGGCCTGCTCCGCATGTCGGAGGAGTAATATCCATGGGAAGCACAACAGTCCTGATCAATAACCTTCCTGCGGCCCGCCAGGGAGACATGATCACAGAAGCAGGGCCCCCTAATTCGATAGTGATGGGATGCCCTACTGTAATGATCGGATAAATAACCAAAATATCACCGGAGGATTAAATGAGCAAGGATTTTCTTGGCAGAGGATGGAAGTACCCTGTCAGGGTCGATGAAAATGGAAAGATCGCCATTTCCGAATATGATGAAGATATCAAAGAAGCGATCAGGATAATCCTTGGAACTGCTAAAGGAGAACGCATCATGCGTCCTGAATTCGGATGTGGGATACACGAATATGTTTTTAGTTCTATAAATGCGGTAAACCTGTCCCTTATCGAGACAAGCGTAAGAGACGCACTTACACTGTGGGAGCCGCGGATTGAACTTATAAATGTGAACACGGATGCAGGACAGGCAGATGAAGGCAAGCTTTTCATAAATATCGATTACAGGGTACGTGCGACAAATACCCAATTTAATCTTGTTTATCCGTTTTACTTAAAGGAAGGAGAATAATAAAAATGCCCGGCCCTGAAGTAATCAAAAAAAATATGGAAATTATCCTGCAGGAAATAAAAGGCAAGGTCCCGTACTACACCCCGGAATGGACTTTTACAGATGAGACTAATACTGATCCGGGAGCGGCACTTGCTAAAATATTTGCACAAATGTCTGAAATAGCTATTAAGAAATTAAATGATGCCCCGCAAAGACATTTCCTGTCCTTTCTTGAGACAATTAATGCTTCCCTGATCCCGGCCCGTCCTGCAAGAGCCCCACTCACATTCCTGCTGAGCAAGGGCACTCCTGAGAACGTACTTATTCCTGCATTGACACAGGTGGCTGGCCAGGGAGCTGACGGAAAACCGGTGCTATTTGAAACTGAGAAGAATATCATAGCCACGCCTTCAAAACTTGTATCCGTGTTCAGTATTATTGATAACAATTATTTATTCAACTGGGATGAAATTCCGGGGAATGAGAATAACAGTATCCTGGAATTCCTGGCCCGGAATTATGATGTTGAGTGGGCAAGATCAGGAACTATAACGAAACAGGGTAATGACATAATAAAAATAACTTCTGCAGGTAATCCTGACATTTTGTTTAAGTTAAATAACATTACAGGTAAAGTTAAACTGGAAATCGGTACGGATGCTTCACATGACCTGATTGACAGGACTGATGAATTTACAGCCAGGATCGAGAATGGCAGATTAAATGTATATAAGCAGGACGAAATATTTGATCATACAGTAACCATAGATGGGACAGGTTCATCAGGATTCTTCGAGGGCAAGAACCGGCAGGAACATATACTTTATATCGGGGATAAGAACCGGTTGAATGTTACAACTGCAAGGATCCAGGTTGAAGGCAAAGGATCGCAGAACCTTTCAAATCCGCTTAATTTTTCATGGGAATATGGGACAGAAGTCACTGAAAAGATCGATGGCAAGGAAATAAAAACTGTTAGATGGAACATCCTGGCCCCTGCAAATAAATCAAGCTGGCTGCCATTGGTCAAAAGTACGGATGAACCGATAAGTGAAATAGAGATTAATGGAATAAAAAGCCGATGGATACGGTGCAGGGTAATAAATTCCAGGATCTCGCTGGCCAGGGATATGCAAATATCAGGACTGGATATATCCACTTCACCCTATTCTCCAGGTATCAAACCTGATATGGCTTTCATGAACGATGTGCCTGTGGATGTTACTAAAAACATATATCCGTTTGGCAAGAAACCGCAGATATATAATACATTTTACATAGCATGTGATGATGCTTTTTCAAAGACCGGATATATTGTAGAGATAAGTTTTGATCTTACCCCTGGAAAAACAGCGGGGTCTGCCGCAGCAGATAAAAAAACCGCGAACAATCCACAGCTTTCCTGGGAGTACTGGGACGGGATGGGATGGAATTGTCTTGAAAAGCTGCAATTTAAAAATACTCCTGATAACTGGGCTGGTATTGATGAATGTATTGAAACGCCAGGAGAGAAGGCATCGGTTATTGACACAGCAAAAGAAGAACAAAAAAGAGCGGTTGATTATCCTAAAATCATTATCCCATCCATGCCGACTGCAAAACCTACAACGGTAAACGGACAGGAAAAATACTGGATACGCGTGCGGCTTGTAGGGGGAGACTATGGAAAAGAATACATGATCAAAAATAACCAGGTTGAACCCGGAAGCTTTTGTCCTCCAATGCTTTCGAATTTAAGGATCAATTATATCAAAAACAGCGCGGGACAGGACAAATCTGCTGATCAGCCCGATTACATACTTTCAAAAAATAACCTTGTATTTAAAAACTGCCTGGACGAACTTAATACAGGGAAGACTTTTAAACCATTTGAATCCATCCCGGATAACTATCCTTCCCTTTATTTCGGGTTTGATAAGCCGCTAAAAGGAGGGCCTTTCAGTCTTTTCATTTCAATTGATGAAAATACCGATTACAGTGAAAATAAAAGACCATCATTGAAATGGCAATACCTCTCAAAGAACAGCCAGTGGCTTGAACCTGATATCCTGGATGAAACAAATGGCTTTATAAAAAGCGAAATGGTACAATTTGTCATATCCGGGGAAATGGTGAGTGAAAAAATATTCACAACAAATGACCTGTACTGGATAAGGGCGCAGGCAGTACAAAACCCGGTTGTTGAACTGAAAGATATCCACACAAGATCAAAACTTCTCGGTTTATACCTGAATTCCGCATGGGCTCTCCAGTCAAGGACTGTTGCGTATGAAATTACAGGTTCCAGCACAGGTGAAAGCCGCCAGGTGTTCAGGCTGATGAATACACCTGTATTATCGGAAAAGATACTCGTAAATGAATACGGCACACTTACTGAAATCGAAAGGAAAGCACTCGGCAATAATAAGTATATCGATGAGAAAAAAAACGATTCAGGTAATGTGACAGAGTTCTGGGTGAAATGGGATGAAGTCCCATATTTTCTTGATTCAGTCCCAAAAGACAGGCATTATATTATAGACAGGACTACGGGTGAAATCCGGTTCGGGGATGGAGTCCATGGCATGATACCATCCATCGGGTATAACAATATCAAAGCCATATACTCTACAGGCGGGGGAAAGACAGGGAATATTCCTGCCAGGAAGATATCAAAACTCCAGGGCACAATAGCTTTTGTCGATAAGGTTTACAACCCTGTAGCTTCTGACGGGGGAGCCGATACGGAGGAAGTTGATACTCTTACAAAAAGAGCGCCCTCTGTCCTGAAACACAGGAACAGGGCTGTTGCCCTCCAGGATTACCAGATGCTTGTAAAAGAAGCCTCAAATAAAGTGGCAAGGGTAAAAATCCTCCCGAATCTCAGCGCAGAAGGTACGCATATGCCAGGAACTATTACCATTGTCATAGTCCCCGGAAGCATGGATGCAAAACCGGTGCCTTCGCCTGAACTGCGCCATATTGTGGAACGATACGTCAGTGAGAGATGCTCCAATCTCGCAAAACTGAATGTGGTCCAGCCCTCTTATATTGTGGTGAAGGTATCTGCAATTCTTGTAACTCATAAGATAGATACTATACCTGTCATAGAGCAGAAAGCAAAGTCGCAGATAACAGGTTTTCTCCATCCTCTCTTCGGGGGATTGGAAGGCAAAGGCTGGGACTTCGGCGCAGTTCCATGCATATCTGACATTTTCCCATTGTTCGAGAAGATAGAAGATGTGGACTATGTAAGTGAACTTAAGATACAACTTTATGATGAAGATAGCTCAAAATTAACCGAAATAACAAGAAATTCTGATAATTTCAAACTCCCGGCTGATACTCTCCTGTATAGCGGCGAGCACGATATTTCTGCAAAATGGATACCTGGAAGTGGTTGATAACAATGGTACTGCCAAAACAAAACCTGGATGATAAGACTTTCAGCCAGCTTGCGCAGGAGGGAAGAAAACTCATCCCAAGATATGCGCCGCAGTGGACAGACCATAACCTGAGCGACCCCGGTATCACGCTGATAGACCTTTTTGCCTGGTTAACCGAGACCACATTATTCCGGATAAACCTGATACGGGATAGTCATAAAATCAAATACCTGAAACTACTGGGATTCACGCCGCTTCCACCTCAACCTGCAATCGTAGATCTTTCATTCAGGTCTGGCAGACAATTGCCATTGCCAGAAGGTGAGGTTATAAGAACAGAAATATCGGGCAAAACTATGTATTTTGAGTTGCTCGAAAAAATCAGTATTGTTCCTTTAAATCTTGAAAAAGTAATTGTTGATGAAAAAACAGGAGGAATCTTTGACAGGACAGGAGCAAATGAACAGGAAGACCTTTTTTATGCTCCATTTGGCATGAAGGATCATGAAAATAATACTCTTTATCTTGGATTTGATAAGGAAGCAGAAGAACTCAGCTTTATGGTCTATCTTTATGAAAAGGACTTGGAGGTAGATGCCGGGAAACATGGTGATGAAAAAGGATCAACCCCTGTCATTTCCGAATTTACCTGGGAAATGTCGATCCTTCCTGATGGGAGCAAATGGCAAACTATCGATCCTGGAACGATTATTGATGAGACAGAGGGCTTTAACAAAAGCGGACGGATAATTTTTAATGATCTTAAAGGCTGGGTTACGTCACAGAATATAATATGGAAGGATACAAATAATATATCTTATTCCTGGCTGAGATGCATCCTGAGAAAATCCGGTTTCCAGTACCCTGTGCGAATTGAAACAATAAGTATCAATACAGTTCCTGCGATACATGGGAAGACAATTAATGCAGATAATACCTGGAAAAGGACCGGAGAATTTTCCAGCAGTAATACCAGCGAAAATAGCAATATCAGTAATGGCATGCCTTCACAGGTCTTTACATCACCCTGCAAACCCATTCTTGACAGGACACTCCTGGTTTCGGTTTCCGGTGAATATAACGAATATTTTGCAGCCTGGAATGAGATACCCGGCAGGGATAGTCAAAGGCTTTTAAAATACCTGGCAAACAAGCTTTATTTTGACTGGATAAAGCATGCAGATATCGAAAAGAACGCGACAGGTGATATTATTGAAATATCCGATGACAGGAACAAAATTCTTCTTTTTCTTAATGCGTTGAAAACAAAAGTAAGCATGGTAATGGATGAGAGAGGTGTTTGTGATTTTACTGTCAAAATACAGGATCATGAATTAAAAATGTACAGCGGGCTATGGACAGAAGTTGATGACTTTGATGGTTCGGGACCCGATGATAATCATTACATTCTTAATAAAGAACCGGGGGAAATAAAATTCGGGGATGGTTTAAATGGCAGGATCCCGCCTGAATCATCCAAGATAACAGCGGTCAGATACAGGGTAGGCGGCGGGAGTGAAGGAAATTTCAAAGCCGGATATTACTGGAAAGTTGAAAATGAGAAAAAAACCATTGGTCACACCCTGGAAATTGTTAACCATAAACCATCAACCGGAGGAAAAGATGCCGAAATCCTTGACGATGCGATCGAAAGATGTCTCCGTGACATGAAAATCCCTTATACTGCCGTCACTTCCAGGGATTTTGAATATATCGCCATGAACACACCCGGATTAAGGGTGGCAAAAGCAAAAGCCATACCGGATTATAAGAAAGATGGGGAAAACAGTAAGGCTTCAGTCACTATAGCCGTACTGCCATATACACCCATCGAGACATTTATTGCTCCGCCTTCACCCCCGCCCGGATTTATTGATGCAATATGCCGCCATGTGGATAAACACAGGCTTCTTGGAACGCAAATCCATATCGAGTCCCCGCAATTTATCCGTGTCAATGTGAGTATGACAATAGACCCGGTAAAAGGTTATTCTGAAAAAGAATTGACCGGTACCGTAAAAAAAGAACTCGCTCTTTTCCTGCATCCGGTAAAAGGATGGTTCGATAAAAAAGGCTGGCCTATAGGCAGGCTGGTATCCAGGTCTGAGATTTTCGAACATATCCGGAAAATCGAGGGGATCAAATGTATCCTGAAGATTTCAATTTCAGGGGATAATGGTTCAAGCCCTGATGCGAACGGGAACCTGAAGTTGCCCTCAGAAATATCAACAGTTTATCCTGGCAGCATATCCGTGATAATCAACAAAGATCTAAATAAATGCAGGAGCGATGGTGTGAATGGATGAGATAAGATTCAAATGCATCAATACACAAAAACTCTGGGAGAGTAATACTGAGGATATTAAAAATCTCACAATTGAAGGAGGAGAACTCAGGTTAAGCTCAACTTACATATACGAATCCGGGGATGAACTCATAAATAATGATAGTCTTGACATGAGTGATATCGCTGTTGGCGGATGCAACAGGATTTTCATAACAGATAAAAATTCAAAGTCCATACTTAATTATGAGATAGACAGCGGGGTTATCAGTGATATGGGAGCGCTGCCTTTAACACTGGAATCCCCCTCAGGGATCGCTATAGATAAGGATTCGATATATATAGCAGACAGGGGAAGGTTAATTGCGCTTGCAAGAAGCAATCTCCAGATACGCTGGATAGTATCCGATCATAACGGATCACCGATTAATGAAATTATAGATATTACAGTAGCTGATGATGTTATTTATGCCCTTGAAAAGTGCAATGAAAATTACGGGGGAAGTGATGAAGATAGCGGAATAGAAAAAAGAATCCTGATGATCAACAGGGCCGGAAATATAAATTTCCCGCCAATAAGTCCTGGAAAAAATTCAGATCCGACAGATATCGCTGTAGATAAGGACGGGGATATCTATGTTCTTGGCCGGAACACCCTTACTGATAAGAACAGCGTGGGGATATTCAGGAAAAAATTCCTGTTCAAATGGCGTAATGTTCCGGGGATCGATAATGATAAACTCCTGGCTTTCCTGAGGGATCAACTCAACATTGGCTGGTTAATGGGTGCAGCAATATCCGGCCCTGATGAAAAAACCATCCTTGTATCCGTTGCTGGAAAATACGTCAAAATCTCCCTTGAAGAAAATAAGGGTATGGCTTTGATCACTACCAGTGATGGTGGAGTTCATTACTTACAGGTAAATGAAGAGGATTGTAACCTTAATGTATATTGTATTGAAGACACACCTGAAACGATAGATATTCCATTTTCACCAAAAGGACTTGCAGTTGATTCGCGAAAGCAGGTTTTTGTCGGGGAAGCTGCTGGTGATATTTCAAAGGATCAGACAATATATAAGATCATAGATCAAAAGGATATTTCTCCCATGTGGTCATACAGGGGAGCTTCGGGAAGATTGATCACTGATTCTAAAAGCAACCTGTATATTATTGATGGTACAGGAAAAAAACTGGTATATTTAAAGTATAATAAAATCAATAATCCTGATAAGAGCGGTCTTTTTTCAGGTCATTACATATCAAAACCGATAAATAGCGGAAGTTTAAAAACACGATGGCACAGGTTCCTCCTGGAAGGCAGGTTCGAAGAAGGCACACAGGTGGATTTCTCATACTATATTTCAGATAATATCAATACTAATATAGGAGATATAGATGAGAACGAATGGCATAAAGGCCTGCCCGGATCTTCATCGATCCAGGGAACATACCGGAGGGATGCTCTCTTCCTGAAAGATAATGAGGGACAATACCTCTGGTTTAAAATTTCACTTACCGGAAATGAAACACTGTCACCGGTTTTAAATTCGATCCAGTTATTCTTCCCAAGGTTTTCATATCTTGATAATCTTCCTGCGATCTACCAGGAAGATGTTGTAAGCCGGGAATTTCTTGAGCGTTTTCTTTCAATATTTGAAAGCATTTTTTATGAGATAGATTTCAAAGTAGAACACCTGGGACGGTTTTTCGATGCCCTGGGTGCGCCTCCTGAGTTCTTATCATGGCTGGGGTACTGGCTTTCCATAACATGGGATGAGAATTTTTCTGAAAAAATGAGGAGGTTGTATATCCGAAGAGCCATCCTGCTATATAAGAAAAGGGGTACAAAAGAAGGATTGGAAGAGGCTATCGCCCTATTTTTATATACAAAAAAACACCCGGAGGAAAGCCTTGAAGATATTATTGCAAATTTCAGGCAGGAGAAGCCATACATAGTTGAGAATTTCAACGCCAGGCGGGTCCCTGAAGATAAGAAATGCGTGCCATGCAGGGAAGTAAAAGACCTGTATTTCCCGCCGTTTGATGCAAAAACAATAACGGATATTCTTTTTGGAAACGATCTTTTCTCGTTCTTTGTCTTACTGCCGGATGCGAACCTGGATGAAGACACGATAAATACAGTAAAAAGGATAATCGAAGAGCAGAAACCGGCGCATACATGTTATTGTCTTAAAATGCTTGAACCGTGGTTCTACCTTGATATGCATACATACCTGGACATAAATACAAGACTGACTTACCCGGCATTGATTATGGACAGGACATCGGTTTTAGGCAGGGATACGGTCCTGTATGATGCAGAGCAATCAGGACAGGTAAGAGTACATTCACGAATAGGCGTAGATACTAAATTAACTTAAAAATATAAAAATCGGTGAAACAATAAAAACAATAAAAGTAATAAAAATAACAGAAGGAGGATTAAAATATGTCAGACAGTCAAGAGAATACGGAGAGTTGTAAACTTCGAGCATACCAGAGAAATAATTATTATTATGGTAAATTGATGACGGTAAGAGATTTCGAGCTGGAGCAGCAGTATCTCAACGATAAAAGATGGCTGGTAAACAGGCTGATGTTCGGAAGCGGAACTGTTTGCGGGCTGCGTGTTGAATCGCAGGGGATGAATGTAATTATCAGATCCGGATTAGCTATTGACAGGTGCGGCCGCGAGATAGTTGTCCCTGAAGATGTGATTTTAACCCTTTCTGATACTGACAGGCCTTCTTCACAGAACAAAAAAGCAATATATTTAAAATATAATGAATGTCCTAAAGAGAGGGTCAGGGCACAGACTGCTTCAACATGTGAAGAAGTATGCGCAAATAACAGGACAGAAGAATCCTATACATGTGAAATAGAAAATATCCAGAATAACGGGGTGGAAATATCCGATGAAAAGATATGCGATATCTGGAACAACCTCTCAACAAAAATATTTGACTACCGGTCCGGAGATGGACAAATAAGGATCAGCAGGAAAGTGAAAAATTATATCACACCTGGAGATATTTTTGAAGTACATCTTTCGATCAATAATATTTCGGAATCTTCAGTTTCAGTCTCATTATCCGAAAACCTGCCAGCAGGATGGGCACTGATCGATGGGATTAAAGATCCGGAAACTATCTCTATCCAATCCCGGGATACAATAAATATATGGTATCTTGTAAGGGCCGAACCAGGCCAGGCAGGAAATTTTGCCATAAAAACAAATATCAATGGTGTGGAATACGATGAAACAACATCCATAATCGAAGTGAAAAGTCCGCGTGAAATCTCTGAAAGTCTTCAGAAAAATTTAGTTGAGTTCAGGACAAAACCATGTTTTAATAGTAATGAAGATACGAGAGTAAAAATCGCGGAATTAAGCCTTGGGACAGATGGTTCGGGAAATCCAAAACTGGTGGTTGATAATACAAAACGAACACTGGTAAATAACAATAAACATATTACCCGGATGCTCGAATGTCTCAAAACGCAGGCCAGTGAGCTTGAAGACCAATCCATATACCTTAAAAATAAAATAGCTCCCAGCAAAATATTATTGAGCGCAGATCCGGAGGAAATATATGCTAATGATACTGCAAGCTCTGAAATTACGATAACTGTCCGGAATGATGCCGGTGTGGGATTGCCTGGTATCGATGTAATTCTCATAAGCACGCTTGGAAATATTCCGGATCATGTTACAACAGGCCAGGATGGAAAAGTAACAGCAACTCTAAAGTGCGGCACAATTCCCGGAATTGCCGCCGTTATGGCCACAACAGGGTCAGGAGCAGCCGTAACCCAAGTCACATTTAAACCCACTACAGGAAGCATAGAGGGCTTTGTAAAAGATACAACAGACGACACCAAAAAAATCAAGGAAGCAACTGTTTCAGTTGGTACGATCACAACTGTGACTGATAATGAAGGTCATTATCTGCTTCAAAATGTTCCTCATGGGAACCAGGTATTATGGGCATTTGCCTCAGGATATGAAAAAGCATCGGATCTGGTAAATGTGAAGCCGGACCAGATAAATAAAATGGATATCCCGCTTACTCCGATATCTACCGAAGGAACAATAACAGGAAGAGTCCTGGATATAGATGGAAATGTAATACAAAAAATTGTTAAGGTGATGGCCGGAGGAATTTCAACCACAGCGGATGAGACAGGAAATTATACCCTCTCAAATGTGCCAACCGGCACATATACTGTGACTGCCTCTGCGGATAAATACCAGACCCGGAGCAGGGGCTCTGTTATTGTGACAGATGACCACACAACTTCAGGTATAAACTTCACGCTGGAACGTGCTACAGGAACAATAAAAGGCAGGGTCACTGAAATATCAGGAATATCTGTTGATTTATCCGTGGAAAGAGGTCCTGTTACCGGAGAAATATCAGCTATTCCGGGAAGGATATTGCCCGTTGAACTAATGCCCCGGCCCGTATCAAGAGGTATCATGGGCGCAACAGTATCTGTTGTTGGCACATCGCTATCTGTACTGACTGATGAATCCGGAAATTATGTTATTTATAATGTTCCGCTTGGTACGCATACTGTAACTGCAAGTGCCCCGGATTATAACGCAGGAACCTCCTCAGTGATTGTGGAAGCAAATACGACATTAACCCTTAACTTCCAGCTTTTGGCGCTGGTAACTACGGGAACTGTTTCAGGAAGAGTTACAACTTTCAGGAAACGAATAGAACCTGTATGCACAGGGGCAACACCTCTAATAAGCCGTGCTACTGTAGATATTCCTGCAGTGAGACCCGCAGGCACTACTATCAGATCGCCGGACACTACGGTGGCAAGATCACTGGATACAGCAACAAGTGCAGCTGCAATCCTGTGCATCGCAGGAAAACCGACTGATATTCCATGCCTTTCAGGAGTGCCTGATGGCAATATGGAGGAAATCGGGATACAGGGGGCAACTGTATCAGTAGCTGGCCTGTCAGCCATTACTGACAGCCTGGGGAATTATATTATCAGGAATATTCCTGAAGGTTCCCAGGATGTTGTTGCAAATGCGGCAGGATATGTCACAGGAAAAAGTACTGTAAACGTGCCTGCCGGCGGAACCGTAACTGCAAACTTCAGGCTTACTGTTGCGGTTTCAAAAGGAACGATCTCAGGACGCGTAACAACTGCCAGAACTGACACCTGCACCGGCGCAAGACCCGGGATAAGCGAAGCGGCAGCTATATGTATTTCAGGAGGACCGGGATCTATAAGCGTAACAGGTATAAAAGGCGCTACAGTCTCCGTAACAGGTACATCACTATCAGCAGTTACTGATGATTCTGGCAATTATTCAATTCCTGATATTCCTACCGGAAGCTATACGGTGATCGCAAGCGCTACGGGATATAGTACAGCGACACAAAAGCCTCTGGTGAATGAGAACCAGACAACAATACTGAATTTCCAGTTAAACAGGGTCATTTGTGCAGCTGGACAGCCTGATGTGCCATGTCTTGCAGGAAAACCAAAAGTCATTTGCACAGCGGGAACGCCTCTTATAGCCTGCCTGGCAGGGAAACCGGATAATACTATAACATGCCTGGCAGGGAAACCGGATAATACTATAACATGCCTGGCAGGGAAACCGGATAATACTATAACATGCCTGGCAGGGAAGCCGGATAATACTATAACATGCCTGGCGGGGAAGCCGGATAATACTATTGTTACCCCATGCACATCCGCAAGACCGGTTGTAGATAGGCCAGTCGTTGATAGGCCGGTTGTAGATAGGCCGGTTGTTGATAGACCGGTTGTAGATAGACCGGTTGTTGATAGGCCGGTTGTTGATAGAACAGTCGTTGACAGAACGGTTGTAGATAGGTCGGATACGGTAACACCTGTCCCAAGATCCATATCAGATACCTCTGATGCTACAACAACATGTCCGGCCGGGCGACCGACGATCGCACCTATAAGAAGACCACAGCCGCGATAAAGGAGGATATATAAAGTGAAGCCTTTCTTTTTCCTGAAACCCGGGAAAGGGAACAGTTACCAGGTATTTAATCCTGTAGATAATACGGAATATGAGCTGAATTATATCGGATACAGGATACTGGAACATTGTGATGGGTCACTGGAGCCTGAAGAAATCGCAGACCGTCTCATAAGGGATTTTGCCCTTGCTAAATCCGATGCTGTGGATTATATCAATGTATTTCTCGATGAGATGTACAGGCTTGGAATGATAGCATGGAGACAGGAAAAATATGAATCTTACAGGAACTGGGGCGCCCCATCTACCGTATTCTGGGATATAACCGGGGAATGTAACCTCAGGTGCGTTCATTGCTACAATTTTGAGGGAAAGCAGCATGAGAATGAACTTTCAACTCCGGAAGTCAAACGTTCGCTTGAAGAGATGTCAGGTTTCGGTGTAAAAAACATCTCCTTCAGCGGCGGGGAACCTTTCGCGCGAAAGGATATGCTCGAGATAATCCGGCACGCTGCCGGTCTTGGATTTGATACTGTTGGTGTTTCCACCAACGGGATACTACTGGACAGGGATATCGTGAGAAATCTTACGATACCGAAACTAAATGTACAGATCAGCATAGATGGCGATGATCCGGATACCCATGACATGATGCGCGGAGTAAAAGGCGCATTTGAAAGCGCGATCCATAGCATCCGGATTCTCCTGGAAGAAGGCGTTAATACTTCTGTATGCACAACAGCCACGAAATTGAACGTAGAACGGATACCCGGCATTATCCGGCTTATGGGGGACCTGGGTGTGAAAAACTACAGGGTGCAGGGTGCGGTGCCCATGGGACGCGGGAAAAAGAACGCGGATTTAAGGCTTACGCCGGGCAGGATGAAGGAACTTGTAGAGTACCTTGAAAAAAGGAATATACAGGTTTCAAGTTACAATGTCACACTCAAACCACCTCCTGCGGGTCCGGTTAATTTATGTGATCCAGGTGTATGCAGCGCAGCCTGTTCTGTCTGTTCCATAACCTCGGACGGCAATGTAGTTCCATGTACATACTTCTGGGGAATAAACGGTGATAACCTGCGCGACCATTCATTCCAGTGGATATGGGAGAACTCTCCGGTTTTAAATTATTTCAGGAGCATCCGCCTGAATGATATCAAAGGATTATGTCGTGACTGCAAATGGCTTCCTGTATGTCACGGGGGATGTAAAGCTGAGAATTATTCGAACGGGGATATGTTTGGATCAAGTCATAGCTGCTGGGTGGCTGAGGAAACCAGAAATAGAATACTGTCAAGCGGGAAAATTGAAACTCAAAAATTAATTGCATAAGGTGAAATGGAGATTGGAACTTGGGTGAAGCAGTAAAGGCAGAAGCTAAAAAGCCTGTGACAAATAAGGATAGAGAGAACAGGGCTTCCCCTAAAATGATGGAAGTTTCTCACGTTGCAGGTTCGCCTTTTGAACAGATGCTGTTACTCCAGAGAACCATCGGTAACCAGGCAGTCGGGAGGCTTCTTAAATCAGGAGCCTTGCAGGCAAAACTTAAAGCCGGCCAACCAGGAGATACCTGCGAGCAGGAAGCTGACAGGGTGGCCGGGCAGGTCATGAGGATGCCGCAGGTTCAGTTTCTGGAAGAAGAGACGGTCACTGCCATCGACCCCCACGCGAGCCTTGACAGGATTCCGGCCGGTGGCGAGACTCGTGACCTCACGGGCATTGTCGCCTGGGATAGGAGTCCTGTGCTGCGGCTGCGCTCATCACCCGATACGACCGTGGACAATGTCATCACCAGCCTTCCATTCAGTACGCACGTCCAGGTTATCAAGGTGTTTCCGGGTGGCTGGAGTCTTGTGAGTACTGAACACGGTGAGCTGGGGTATGCTGCCAGCGAATACATCAAGACAAACCTGCCTGAACCGAACGCCGGGATTCACCGGGTCGAGGCTGGAACGCCTGGCTTTGCCATCTCAATAGCCGAGCGCTACTACAAGGAATATGCCGATGACTGGGGACAGGACCTGCGTTTCTATGTTAATGTGCTGGCCTGGGCAAACAAGAAGCCAGTACCGAATACCACGGATGGCTGGAAATCTGTCGCGTTTGACGCCATGGACCTGATCTGGGTTCCCAGCCCGACGTTCGCACGCAGCCTCAGGGGCACGGTCGGCTCCGGCTCCATCTCGCACGACATCGCCGAAAGCATCGGCGTTGCGGACTTCCTCGATCGCACCGGTGAGCTCTGGAGCGACTTTAAGAGTGCAATCAAGCTCTCGCTATCATACATCCCTGAGGCTGTCGCACGTTACGCCGCCGCTGCGGTCGTGGACATACTTATATCCCTGATGCTACTGGTTGTCGCGGCTGCCGCGATCCTGGCGATCTCAACCGCGATCGGCGCAGCCATCGGGGCGCTGGCTGGAGGGGTGGGCGCAGCACCCGGAGCAGCGGCTGGCTTTGAAGTGGGGCTGGCGTTGATAAACTGGCTCGGCCTCGGTATGCTTGTGGTCTGGGTCGTTAGCGCCTTAATCGATGTGGGTGCAGCGTTTGGAAGTTTCCTCGGAATGGTATGGGATGCGCGCGGGGACAAGAAGGCGCTCGATTCCGCAGCCCGCCAGTTTGCAGAGGCGATCGGGATATTGGTGGCCGTGCTTCTGGAGGCTATCGTGGCCTATGTCGCCTCGGTCGGAATGAAAAGAGGTCTGGGCGTCCTCAGGGCAAGCCCGCGCGGCAAAGCTTTCAACAACAGCGCCTTTGGTGATTGGCTCAACGAACGCGTCCGCACATATCGGTCCGGGGAGGGCCCGATCAAGAGCCCGCTCGACACCATCAAGGGCATAGTCCGCAACGTCACACTGGTTGACGGTAATAAATCTCCCCTGGGTGAGTTCGATGGCATCGATATGAATAAAGGGGAGTTCCTGGAGAACAAATCGGCAGCTGGCCTCGATAAGCCGAACCCGCGCACCGGATTGCCGCAGCAGAGCCCTAAGGATTGGGCTTTAAAGCAGATATACAAAAAGACGAAGGTGCGGATCTCGGCGCTGGCGAGCGCTGCGGGGACGACTGGGACGGGCAAGGTACCGACGATCGCACAGATTCGGGGCTTTCGGCAGCTGCGCTTCCTCATAGATATGGACTCCCCGGCCATCCGCGCAGCGGTCTATGCAGAAATCGCGAAGTTAAAGACCGAAAACCCGGGCTGGAGTTTCTCAGCCGACTTCGGGGTAACCATCAGCCCTCCCCCTGTGCGCAGCGACGACCCTGAGCAGGAGTAATGTGTGTCCACGGGCGATTCATACTCATCACCTATTATTGAAAAAATTAAATCTGCTGGAGAAAACAAATGGTAGAAGCAACACAGGTGTCGGCAAAGGCATCTGTAGCAAATAAAGAAAATAAAGTCCCATCGACGCAAAAACCCGATTTTGTCCAATCGATGAATTCCCCGGTCGAACAGATATTGTTCCTCCAGAGAACCATCGGGAACCAGGCAGTTGGCGGGCTTATAAGGTCAGGAGTTTTACAGGCTAAACTCAATGTTGGCCAGCCAGGGGATATCTATGAGCAGGAGGCTGACAGGGTGGCAGAGCGGGTCATGAGGATGCCCCATATGCAAGTGCAGGGGTCAAGAGGGACAGAGGTTTCAGGTCATGGCCATCCCATCCAGCGCAAGTGTCCGGGGTGTAACAAAGGAACAAAGACCGCAAAGGAAGAGGAAGATGAAAAACTCCTGAAAAAAGAAGCTTCCGGCACGACCCCTGGAGTCCAGGCAAACTCTGATCTGCAACAGAAGTTAAATAGCTCAAAAGGAGGCGGAAGAACCTTACCTGAGGATACGCGCTCTTCATTCGAATCTGCCATTGGGGCGGATTTCAGTAATGTGAATATCCATACAGGAACCGATGCCGCAGAAATGAATAAGGAACTGGGTGCCCAGGCATTTACACATGGTTCGGATATTTATTTCAATGAAGGGAAGTATGATCCTGCGTCGATTTCAGGTAAGCGTTTGCTGGCGCATGAGTTGACGCATACGGTGCAACAGGGGAGCGCCCTTCGTACCAAAAAACAGACTGCAGGGGTGGAAGGCGGATATTTAACCGGTGTACCGGATGTCCAGGCCGCCTGGTATAATTTCGACATTCCTTTTACAGATTACCAGTTTGACCCGAGTATTGAGGGAGTCAAAAATGCGGCAAATATTGCTATAGATACAGCAGTTGAAGGTTTTGAATGGATTGTTGATGAGATCAAAGCGCTGATTTCTTCAGGAATAGACTGGTTGAATGAGAAGTGGAATTCTATTAAGGAATTTGCATTATCAGGATTTGAGTCATTAAAAAATTCTTTCAATGATATCATTGGTTTTGTCCAAAGCCCGCTAAGCTTTATAGAAAATGCTATAATGAGCTTTGATGCAGAATCACTGGCTGCGGCCTGGAAAAAGTTTACGGGAATTGTTGCCGGGATCTGGAAAGGTTTTAAGGTATTGACTGATAATTTGCTTGATCAGGTCAATAGTATCTGGGAAGGGATAAGCGGGTTTGCTACCTCATTATTGGACAGGGTCTATGCCCGTACTCAAAATTTCTTATTTAAAAAGCTGCCCGATGCTTTGCAGAAAATTGCATATGCCCTGATTGATAAGGTCAAAAGCCTGTGGAAGACCATTAATGACGGATGGGAAACAATATTTAATAAGATTAAAACCTGGATTGACAGCGCCCTTGATACAATCTCCAAATTCGTCCTTCGTGTTCTATCCTTTGGGATAAATACTATAATTGAGGGAATCAGGCAATTCGGGGAACTTGTATTATTTCTTAAGGATCTATTTGCAAATCCAAAAAAATACCTCGGCATACTTGCAGCTAAAGGCGTAGAGGCACTTGAAGGTGTGGAAGGAAGGTTCTCCGGGATAGTCAGTAAATATTTCGGGAACAGTAAAAAAACCGGGGCCACAACAGCCATAACCGGGACAATCCAGAGACAACAGGATACAGGCAATGCTGCCGAAGTAAAAAATTCAGCAGGCTGGAGTGAAATCGGCAGCGGTGTACTGGAGATGATGGGCAAGAAATGGAATGAGTTCAAATCCAATCCCTGGTCTGTTGTGACAGGCTTGCTGTGGGATATGTTTTTGCCAATTGTCGGAAATGCCAAGGATGTTATCCAACTGTTTAAAGACATCTGGAAAATAGTAACCGGGCCTTTAAGCGCAGGTTCTCTTGAAGAACTGTGGACGAGTTTTTTGCAATTGCTGGATATCCCGATTCTCATTTATAATACAGTAGTTAGTATCCTGATGCGATCACTGATGTTACCTCTGATCGTAGCCTCATTCATTCCTCATCCGCTGGTTAAAGGAATCGCTGCCGCTGTTGGTTATAGTTTGTTGGGTTCGTTTGTACAGGCTGAACTTATAAATGTCGGACATAAATTATTACTTCTGAAAACAGGAGTCACGACAAAAGCCCAGAAAGAAGAGGCTTACAATCGTATCGCAGACAGTTTTATTGCCCTGGCAATGACAGCAGTAATTATTGTGGTTATGCTTATTCTCCATTTTATTGCTAATGTAATAAAAGGCATCTATAGTTTTGTAAAAGGCAAAGTCTTCCGTGTTGAAACGGCACCTGCGGAAGGGAAAGGCTTACCCAAAAGCGAAGGAAAGGCTGCGCCTGAAGAAGGTAAGGCATCCAAAGCAGGAGAGACCCCCAAGCTTGAAGGAGAGATTGCATCAAGAGACGGGCAAAGGTCAATAAAAGTTACGGAAAAAGGCAAGATATGGATTTGTGCGTCACCGTGCGAGGAAATCCGATTGAAATATGAGGCACAAATAAAAGAAAATCCAAAATTCAATGATCGTATTAAAGCTCTTGAAGAAGGCTATTCAGATTTGCCTCCTGAGCAGAAATCGGTAAGAGATGCACAGATCAGGCAACTGGAACAGGAACTTGCAGACATTAAGCTTGCGAAGGAAGGAGGAGTACGCGCACCAGGAGAAGTAAAATGGCCGCCGACTCCGCCCAGAGGAGATAAGCCCCCTATTACTGCCCCTGATGCCGCCGAATGGAGATACCAGAGGTATGTTTATGAAAAATTCAAGGAAGGAGCTGCAAAGAAGGATATCCTTCCTCCGGATGAATGGATGCAAAGGTACTTTGATCCGACAGCAGAAGGAGGAAGACCCGGAAGACCGGGCGGTCCGGAACAGGTGGCAGCTAAAAAAGAACTGGCGGCAGAAGGTATAAGAATAGTCGAAAATGTCGAACTTGGAGGAAGATATCCCGATGGTGTTGACACCAGACCAAATTCACTTGGAGGAAAGGGATATTTCGAGGTAGGTAAAATGCTGGATAGTGGAATCCCGGAAGCGAGAGAACGGGTAAAAATAGCAGATGAGATCAAAGCTATGGGACCAAAAGATACGGTTACTTTTGTGGACAAGACTGATGTGTCAAAACGCGTAACCTATCAGAAAGGAAGCACACCGGAAAATCCGACATCAAGGACATTTGAGCCGGGAAAAGAATAGAAAATAATTTAAGTGTAAACTTTAAAAGTGGAAAGAAATGAAATATTATTTAAGGGTATTTTGCCAGAAAAGCACTCCTGTTTCTCCAGAAGAGGTTATTGGATTCATCAAAGATGGATTCTTTTTTGAACAGAACCCGCAGATAACATTACAAAAAGAAAATGATTTAAACTGGGAGATTAAAATCGTTTATGACAGAGAAAGGGAACCGGTGATTATCTCAACGCGTCCTGATGATAAAGAAAGCAAAAAAGAAATTGAAGAGATAAAATTTGTTTTGGATATATCGAAAGAAAGCAAAAAGAAAGAAATGATTTCAGGACTCGTTAACTCAACAAATGCCGTATATACGCTGCAAATAAATCAAGATGAGATCACAGATGATTGCTGGGAAATGCTGGATTCTGTTGAAGCCATGCTGATGAGATTGTGTAACGGTATTCTTTTTACATCTGATAATGAATTTTTTGACCAGAAATTACAGAAAATATATAAGTTATAGTGGAAGATCAGTGTTTTTCAGCTTTAGTTTATATGCCTGTAAAACCCCACAACTTTAATATCCATCTAAAGCATTTAACATCCGTTTTAAGAATTAAATAAAGGGATTACGATGAAAGATTATATTTTAAAAGACATAAACCTTGCAGATGAAGGTAAACAGAGAATAGAATGGGCACGAAGACACATGCCCGTCCTCCAGAAAATAAAAGAGCAATTCGAGAAAGAAAAGCCTCTTGAAGGAATTAATGTGGTGGCATGTCTCCATGTGACTGTTGAAACTGCCAATCTTATTTACACCCTGAAAGCAGGAGGCGCAAATATAGCTCTTACTGCCTCAAATCCTCTCAGCACACAGGATGATGTGGCGGCTGCGCTTGCCTCGGAAGGAATTAAAACCTTTGCTATAAAAGGCATGAACGAAAAGCAATATTACGAATGCCTTGAAGAAGCGCTCAAGATCAAGCCGCATGTGACGCTTGATGATGGCGCAGATACTATTGCGCTTGTGCATTCCAAACACCAGGATCTTATCAAGAACATAAAAGGCGGATGCGAAGAGACCACAACAGGTGTTATCAGGCTTCGTGCAATGGCGGCTGATGGCGCTCTTAAATATCCTGTCATAGCTGTAAATGATGCAGAGACAAAGATGATGTTTGACAACCGCTATGGAACAGGACAGAGCACATTACACGGGATAATGAATGCCACGAACATCCTGTTCGCAGGAAAAACCATCGTTGTCGCAGGATATGGCTGGTGCGGGCGCGGTGTTGCCTCACGGGCGCGCGGGCTTGGCGGCAATGTGGTTGTCGTGGAAGTCGAGCCAAGAAAAGCCCTCGAAGCTGTTATGGATGGCTACAGGGTCATGCCGATGAAGGAAGCGGCAAAAATCGGGGATCTGTTCATTACTGTCACAGGAGATATCTCGGTGCTTCGAAAAGAGCATTTCCAGGTCATGAAAGACCAGGCAGTCGTATGCAATTCAGGCCATTTCAATGTTGAAATAGATATCCCTGACCTTGCCAGACTGGCAAAGAACGTCAGCCAGATAAAGAATGATGTCCAGGAATATGCAATGAAAGACGGACGAAGGATCTATATCCTTGCAGAAGGAAGGCTTGTGAACCTTGCAAGCGCGTTCGGGCATCCTCCTGAAGTCATGGATATGAGCTTTGCGAACCAGGCTCTTGCTGTAAAATTGATTTCGGAGAAAGGAGATACACTTGAGAACCAGGTTTATAAGGTTCCTCCTGAAGTTGACAGCATGGTTGCAAAATTAAAGCTTGATTCAATGGGTATTGAAATAGAAACACTGACAGAAGAGCAGGATAAATATCTCCATTCATGGACTATGGGAACATGATGCAGTTGCAGGTCAAAGCGGTTGAGAATTACCTGGAAGGGCTATACGGAAGCTCAAAGGTCACAAAGATCGGTGAGCTTGGCGGCATTCCGGTTGAGGTCGAGGAAGGAATAAAAGGTTTCGGGTATGGCAAGCCGTACCTGATCGAATTTGAAGCAGGCGGGAAAGAGCATTCGGTAGTTCTTTCTTCCATGCGCGTCCAGAAAGGTTTTGGCCATGACCATTTTTCCGACAGGGCACAGATCCTCATATGGCAGAACTCGGTATTCAACAACCTGCCAGGTCACGTAAAATCGCTTGATGTGGGCTACTTCACGCATGACGGGGAGCTTTATTCATCCGGCAAAGCCGAAGAGTATTTTATTTTAATGGAAAAGATAGAAGGGAAAGAGTATTTTATTGATCTTGAAAGAATAAAAAAGGACGGAAAACTCACATCTCTTGACAGGGACAGGACACTTGCGCTGTCATCTTATCTTGCCAGGATACATGCAAATAAACATGACGACCGTGAATTGTATCTCCGGAAAATCAGGGATCTTGTGGGGCATGGCGAATGCATTATGGGATTGCTGGACAGCTATCCTGATAATCTTGATTTTGTGAGCCAGGATGACCTCTGTGCTATTGAGAGGAAATGCGTGGACTGGCGCTATAAAATTAAAGGTAATACACAGCGTTTGTGCATGACGCATGGCGATTTCCATCCCTGGAACATAATGTTTCGCCAAGGTACGGATTTCACGGTGCTTGACAGGAGCCGGGGTGAATGGGGCGAGGCGGCAGATGATGTTTCCTCAATAACAATGAACTACCTGTTCTATTCTCTCCAGAAATACGGGGAACTTAAAGGGCCATTTAAGGAAATGTTTGAGATGTTCTTTGATAATTACCTTGAAAAAACAGGCGATATGGAGTTATTGAAAGTCATCCAGCCGTTTTATGTTTTCAGGTCGGTTGTGGTTGCAAGCCCTGTATGGTATCCCAATCTTGATCCGGCTGTGAGGACAAAGATATTTAATTTTATAAATAATATCCTTGATAGCGAAGAGTTTGATTATAAGAATGTGAATTCTTATTTATAGGGATTAAAATGGCTTTTGCAGTATGGTTTACGGGTCTTCCGGGAAGCGGTAAAACAGTGATCGCCTCCAGGACCGCTGCTATTCTTATAAACGAAGGCATTGATGTAAAGATTCTCCAGTTAGATGAGATTAGAAAAGTTCTTACCCCGGACCCGAAATATACGGATGAGGAGCGGGATATCGTATATGCGTCCCTTGCCTATATGGCAAAACTCGTGACAGAGTGCGATATGAATGTTTTTATCGATGCGACAGCGAACAAAAGGAAATATCGTGATGCGGCACGAAACCTGATCCCGCAATTCGGTGAAATATATATCCGCTGCCCTCTTGAAGTATGCATGGAACGTGAAGCCCACAGGAAAGCTATTTTTTCACCAAGAGGGATTTATGAAAAATCAGCAAAGGTTGGTGCCAATGTTCCCGGTGTAAACGTTGCTTATGAGGAACCCATTGATCCGATTATCATAATCGATAGCGATAAAACAAGGCCGGATACCAGTGCAAATATCGCAGCTGATGCTATTATTAACTATTTCGGGGACATGTTAAATGGAAGTTGAGACTTTAGTTGAGATCGGCGTTGAGATGCGTGATGTTATTAGCTCATTTATCGAAGAAAACGAGGATTATGGCGAAATGCTTGTGCAGCGCCCAAAGGATATCACGCGCAAGATGGACATGGCTGCTGAAAATGCGCTTGATGCCGCTCTTCTGGCAAGAGGACTTTCTGCAAGGATAATTTCCGAGGAGCTTGGCGACCGCATTGTTGGAAAGCATCCTGATTTCATGCTTGTTGTCGATCCTATTGACGGTTCAACGAATGCAACATGCGGAATACCATTTTTCTGCACGTCCCTTGCTTATACCGATAAAACCGAAATCGCCACTTTTGATGATATCAGCATGGCAGTGATATGCGATATCCAGGGGAATACATATTGTGCAGAAAGAGGAAAAGGCGCATTTTTAAATGAAAAACAGATGAGAGGGAAAAAGCGGGGAACGAGGCTAAAACCAGTCGTATCGGTTTATTCTTATGGCGTCCCTCATGTACCTGAGGGTCTGATCGAGTTTGAAAAATCCATAATTGTCAGGGCGCTTGGAAGTATTGCGCTTGATATGTGTTTTGTTGCAGACGGGACACTTGACGGGCTTATCGACACGCGGGGACTTGTAAGCGGTTATGACATCATGGCATCTGCTCTGGTATTGAAGGAATCCGGTGGAACTCTTACAGACCTTAAAGGTAACAATCTGACAAATAATGTCCAGGTAACGGGTTTATCGATTGCAGGAACAAAAAACAGCGAACTTCATGAAAAGATCATAAGGATGCTGGAAGTTTGATAATAATATAATGACAATGACCACAAAACTCAAAGCGCATATTGTCTCGCGGGGGAAAGCAGAGGGCGATGCACTTGTGAGCACGCAACCCATTTCTTTCCTGGGAAGCGTTGATGTAAAAACAGGTATTGTTGTGGAGAAGGGGCATGAGCTTTTTGGTTCGAGCATCAAGGATAAAGTGCTTGTATTCCCTGGCGGGAAAGGCTCAACTGTTGGCTCTTATTCGATTTACCAGCTCAAAAAGAATGGCGCTGCGCCAACGGCTATGATAAATATAAGGACTGAGCCGATCGTGGCAGTGGGTGCAATAATCTCGGATATCCCGCTTGTTGATAATCTGGAAGAAAATCCTGTTAGTTTAATAAAAAATGGCGATAAGGTTTTAGTTGATGCGATATTAGGAAGTGTTGAAATTTTATGACTGAAGAAGATAAAGGCTATACCGAAATAAAGATGAATTCAGGCTGGTTCATGACTATCTCGATGCAAAAAAGCGATAAATTCGAGGAAGAAAAGGAATATTGTGAGATTGCCAAGGAAAGAAGCGGCCAGAAGAGAGGAAGGTTCAATATCAATCCGAAGTATGTGCGGGTGCTGGGCGAGGCGCTGGTCAGGTTTGCGGATGAGAACAAGCTATAGGGGATTTTTGGAGGTTATAGATAAGATAATTTGGAATATTTTGAGAAATATATTGATTAAAATGTGCTTCCTGACTTAGGAGATTTGGAAGAATATGGCATAACTCGCGCCCCAAGATCGCCCGGCGCCTGTGTCAGAAGCAAGAGAAGAAGAGTTTTTGAATGAGGATAAAAAGGTGGTGAAGCATGAGAATTAAGTTTGTAGAAATACAGAATTTTAGAAAACTTAAGTCTTGTCGAATTGATTTTTCTGAAAAAGAAACCGTTTTTGTTGGAGCAAATAATAGCGGTAAGACATCAGCTATGGACGCATTGATTATCTTCCTGAAGGAAAAGAAGCTATCTCCAACAGATTTTACTATTTCAAATTGGATTGGAATAAATGAAATAGGCAAATCCTGGACTGAAGAAAAAAAAGGTGATTTGCCAGATATTTCAATAAAAAAATGGGAACAATATTTGCCATTCTTAGATGTTTGGATACAGGTTGAAGAAAAAGAAGTACATTATGTAAGTAACTTGATACCTACATTGGATTGGGAAGGCGGTTTACTAGGAGTTCGTTTAAGATTCGAACCTAAAACTGTAGAAGAATTATATAACGATTTTAAGAATTCATATAATGCTGCCAAAAAAACAACTGAAAAAGCAAAAGAAAGTAAAGGGGATAAAATCAAACTGAAGCTTTGGCCCCATTCAATGAGGGATTATTTAGACAAACAATTACTTTCTCGCTTCACTATTCGTGCGTATATTCTCAACCCTAAAGAATGTAAAGAACCTAACGAAGGAATCGCTACCCCTCAAAATATACCAATTGATAACCAAAGTCTCAATGAAGATCCTTTTAAAGGTTTGATCAAGATAGATCTAATAAAAGCTCAGCGCGGATTCTCTGATTCAAATACACCAGAAAATAGAGGAACACAAAAGTTTTCGGGGAATCTTACAGCTCAATTCAGAGAATATTTTTCGAATCACCTCAATCCTTCTGATTTACCCGACCCTGAAGATGTTGAGGCATTACAGGCGATTGAGGAAGCGCAGTCCACTTTCGATAATAAATTAAGAGAAAGTTTTCGTTTTCCACTGAGCGAGCTTGAAAAACTAGGGTATCCCGGATTTAACAATCCACGAATTACTTTATCTAGTAAATTAGAACCCATTGATAGTTTAAATCACGCATCAGCAGTTCAATTTGATGTTATAAAAAATGAAGAATCTGGATCACCATTTCCCTTTCGTCTTCCAGAAAAATACAATGGATTAGGTTATCAAAATCTTATCTCTATAGTCTTTAATTTAATTCGGTTTCGTGATGAATGGATGCGGGTAGGTAAAATAGGAAAGACAAATTCTAAATCCGATGGAATACATACTATTGAACCATTACACTTAGTTTTGGTTGAAGAACCTGAAGCTCATTTACATGCACAGGTTCAACAAGTTTTTATTAATAAAGCTTTTAGTGTACTTCGTAATCATGAATATTTAAAAGAAGGAAAACAATTCTCTACTCAGCTAGTTGTCAGCACACATTCAAGTCATATAGCTCATGAGATAGATTTTACCAGTCTGCGTTACTTTCGTAGAAAACCTGCAGAAAAATGTGGCGAGGTTCCCATAGCAACAGTTGTTAATCTTTCAAAAACTTTCGGAAAAGAAAATGATGATGCAATAAGATTTGCAATTCGGTATCTAAAGACAACTCATTGTGATCTCTTCTTTGCTGATGCTGCCATCCTCGTAGAAGGATCAGCAGAACGGATGCTTGTTCCTCATTTTATTCGAAATTATTTTCAAGGACTTACAAGTAGTTATATTTCTTTGTTAGAAATTGGAGGTAGCCATGCTCACCTTCTGAAACCTTTGATTGAAGATTTGGGGCTCATTTCTTTAATTATTACAGATATAGATTCTGTTGATCCTAAAAAGAATAATTCTTCTGTTCATCCAGCAAGAGGTAAAGAATACGTAACTGGAAATACTACACTTAAAAAATGGATTCCTAAATTAGACAATATAGACGAATTAATAGAAGTAAAAGATGATAAAAAAATAAGCAATTCTTCTATAACTCGAGTCGCATATCAAATCCCTAAAAAGATTAAAATATATGATAATGAAGAAGAGGCTATTTCTTACACATTTGAAGATTCTTTAGTATTTGAAAATATTCAAATGTTTAGGGATTTAACCGGGAATGGACTCATTAAAAAGTTTAAAAATGCCATAGAACAAAATAAAAATGCAGAGGGATTGGGTGCTGCTATGTTTGATGTAATAAAGGGTAATAATGTGAAAAAAGCAGAGTTTGCTCTGGATTTACTTTTTTTGGAAAAATCGGAGAAACTGAATCCTCCGACTTATATAAATGAAGGCTTATCTTGGTTAACGGAGAAATTAAAATTAGAACAAAAAGACTTTTTAGAAGTAGATAATAAACTGAAGTGAGGAAAAAAATCGATGGCTCTTAGTATTAATGATAACGATATTGATGAAAAGATTTATAGTTGTCTAGACTTAGATAATCCATTGAGTTTTTTTCTTTTTGCAGGTGCCGGTTCAGGAAAAACGAGATCATTAGTGAATGTTTTATCTAAAATACGAGAAAATAATAGACAACGCTTAAGACTGAACGGTCAACAGATTGCTGTTATTACATATACTAATGCAGCATGTGATGAAATTAAACATCGTTTAGAGTATGATCCTCTTTTTTCTATATCAACAATACATAGTTTTGTCTGGGAATTAGTAAAAAGTTATCAATTAGATATAAAAAAGTGGATTAAGATAAATTTAGAGAACGAAATTGCAGAATTAGAAAAAGAAAGAGCAAAAGGGAGACCAGGTACTAAAACAGCAATAGATAGAGAATACAAAATAGAAACGATGACAAAGAGATTAGAAGGCCTCAATAATATAAAACTCTTTACTTATAATCCAAATGGGGATAACAGAAGTCGAGATTCCCTTAATCATAGTGAGGTAATTAATATCGGTGCAAATTTTTTGATAAATAAATCTTTAATGCAGAACATTCTAACAAAAAAATATCCAATTTTATTGATAGATGAAAGCCAAGATACTAAAAAGGAACTTATTGAGGCTTTTTTTAAAGTACAATTAAATAACCGAAAACATTTTTCATTGGGCTTATTTGGCGATACAATGCAACGTATTTATAACGACGGTAAAGTAGATCTTGGGCAAAATTTACCTGACGATTGGATAAAACCAGCAAAGATAATGAATCATCGAAGCTCAAAACGAATAATCAAATTAATAAACAAAATACGCAATTATGTTGATGATCATCAACAAGAGCCAAGACCAGAAAAGGAAGATGGGCATGTCAGATTATTTATTGTTTCCTCTGATGTTACTGATAAGATTAAAGTGGAGAATAAGATTTCTGAAATAATGTCATGTATCACTGGTGATGAGTTGTGGTCAGGGACTAATCCTGAAGTTAAAATTCTTACCTTAGAACATCACATGGCAGCCCGCAGAATGGGATTTATAGAATTATTTGGGCCCCTTTACAAGGTAGATCAACTAAGA
Organism: Candidatus Methanoperedens sp.; assembly: GCA_012026795.1. NCBI lineage: Archaea > Methanobacteriati > Methanobacteriota > Methanomicrobia > Methanosarcinales > Candidatus Methanoperedentaceae > Candidatus Methanoperedens > Candidatus Methanoperedens sp. Next base: position 34,503 of record VEPM01000008.1, on the reverse strand, counting down.
ACCGGTTTATTGGATGGCTCTCTTCCTGGACTTCGTTTTTTTACTAAACTGGTCCTTCCTTTGATTAAAGCCAAAAAAAGTGGAGATGATTTTACCCTTGCTCGAATTGTTAGACAATTTTCACCTTTAGTTAGTAAAAATAGTTTAAAAGAGAAAGAAGATCAACTTAACCAAATAAAACAAGCAAGTAATAATGTAAATTTATTATTTTCCCTTTGGAAGAATGATGAGAATCCACGGTTAGTTGATATTCTTTATACTATTGCATCATCTGGTTTATTCAACATACCTGAAAGTCTGCTTCCGATAGCAAACAGAACAAAAGATGAACAAAAAATTGTTGAAGATGATTCAGAACAAGTTGGTAGTGAAGAAGACAGAGATAATTTAATTGATGCTTGGGATAATGCACTTTCGAGTCCATTTAGTCAAATTGAAGCATATGATGAATATATTTCAGATAGATCAAGGTTTGGCACACACCAAGGTGTAAAAGGTCTTGAGTTTCCCCGTGTAATGGTAATTCTTGACGATGAAGAATCTAAAGGTTTTTTATTTAGTTATGAAAAATTATTTGGTGCAAAATCACAATCTTCAACAGATTTAAAAAATGAACAAGAAGGAAAAGAAACCAGCATTGATAGAACAAGAAGGCTTTTTTATGTGACATGTAGTAGAGCAGAAAAAAGCTTGGCTATTGTTGCATATACAAATGCGCCCAGTAAGGTAAAAGAATATGTTATATCACAAAGTTGGTTTGAAGAAAATGAAATAGAATATCTTACAATATAAATTTAGAAGTTTGTATAGATAAATATTTTTTTGTCTTATATCCCGCCTTCACCATCTGTGGCTCCGAAAAAAGAAATGTGGGGATTTTGAAAAAGAGAAACAAAGAGATGCGATACTGTACGATTGCAGTTTATATTCATACATGCAGTTCCAGAGCAGGGAATCGATAACTAAATCCCCATTATTTGCATGGGCTTAATAAGTAACTTGATTTATTTATTCAAGCTGTTATTCAACTAAATATCCTGTTTATCTATATTCTCAGCATCGGTGCCCTTTCGGTAAAACAGGAACTTACAATGGTCGTTTAGCTTTTGGTGCCTGGTCTCCTGAATTCCGCATCAACCTGGCCCCCGATCGCTGCATATCCCACATGGTCAATATCACAGCGGGGACAACTCCGGAACACCGAAGGCCTTTCCATGCGAAAATGATACTATCGAATTGAAAACTATTTCCTATCCCGCTTTTCAGCAAAAAGATGGTTGCATGGGGAAGTTGACGCGCCGGAAATTAATCGTTGTTTTATTATAAAATAGTGCTTTGCAGCTTTGCATTTTTGCGATATTGATTGCATAGAACAGCGCATCACGGAAGCAGGCCGGAATAATCCAAATAATCGAAAAATTTTATTCAGTCAATCTAAACCTGGATAAAAACTGCTTTGCGCTGAGTACCTTGAATTCCTTTGCATTCAATTTTAAAAAGTGTCGGTTCTCCGAGATCAGGTATTTTGCGCCAATCCATTCTGTGAACGCGCCGATCACTGAATCTTCTTTTTTGAGACCTTTTGTTATGTATTTTTCAAGCAATACATTCGGTATTTCAGCATCTTCAACTACTTCGAACCATCCCGATTCCGAAATGAATTTCCTGACCTTTCCGGCCTGGTCTTTACCGGATTCCATCTTAATATTTTCAGAAACCTCTTCAAGAACAATAGAAGGTATTACAGCATGCATATTTTTACAGGCACGTAAAACAAGGATGCATTCTTTCTTTTTTGCAAGAAACGCGAACAGGAACTCATTACTGTCCAGCACTACCTGCATATTTTTTTCTCCAGATATCTTTTCTGACTTTTTCTGCCTGCAAGAGAATTTCCTGGTCAGATTTATCTGTCTTTTGGGTATCCGTAATCAATTCTTCAAAATTTATTGTCCACTGGTCAGTAGCTTTTTCTTTTGTTTCAATAAGCCTGCGGACTGCATCGGTCATGAATTCAATCTCATCCGAATACTCACCTATAGAGATGAAAAATTTCATTCTTTTTGATAATCTTTCAGGCAGACATTGAATTAAGTCAGTCATTTAAATCATCCATGTGGATATTGGTTTAATAATATGTATATCTTTGTTTACGCTATGGTGCCTGGTCTCCTGAATTCCACATCAACCCGGCCCCCGACCGCTGCATGTCCCACAAGGTCAATATCACAGCGGGGGCAACTCCGGAACACCGAAGGCCTTATAATTCTACATTAATCATTTTTAGTACGCATGTTAAATTTAATTAAGGAAACTTTATAAATATGAAAGCCTATTAATAATTAATTTATGAGTGCCGAGATTGTTAAAGTTTTGGATTACCAGTTGTCTCATGGTCTCGAATTTGAGAAAAAGTACATAGATTCAACTATAAATAAAATATTCAAAGTAGAGCTTTCAATGGTGAAACATGAAATAAAAAAGATTGAAAGTAAACTCTCTGAATTTGAAAGCTACTATAAGATGAGTTCCGATACTTTTTATGAAAAATTTAATGAAGGAAAAATGGGCGATGACAGGGGATACATAAAATGGTTTGCTTATAAAGACACATATAATAAGCTGATGGAACGTTTAATGGAGATCGAAAAAATAGTTCATGCTTGAAAATTTTCTTGCGTGAAAAATATTCCTATCACCTGCAAAAAGGAGATGAATTCATAATCAGATGGGATAATGCACCTCATCACAGGGAATTATCTACTTTTCCATATCATGTACATGATAAAAGTGGCGTGCACAAATCGAAAGAAATGACTATGGATGAAATCCTTGAAGAGCTTTCTGATAAAGTTATGCCTGAATAACATGGAAAAAAGATTTCTCTGTATCGGTGCCTTTTCGGTAGAACATACAATGGTCGTTCATGTATGGTACATGGTCTCCCGAATTCAGCATTTACCTGTCCCCAAATCGCTGCATACCCCCACAAGGTCAATATCATAGTCGGGAGCAACTCCAGAACATCGAAGGCCTTAGAACGTGGAAGGAAACAGCTCATCAACAGGTAGCTCCATTGAAAACCACAATTCTTTTAATGAGGGCAGAATACAGGTTAAAATATATATGCTTCATTTCCTAGTTTTTTAACCTGTTTATTTCAGGAAATTGAATCAGGAGTGCAGACGGGATGGTAAAATCATCTTTCACTACCTTTTCCCTGCCGATTCTTTGAACGCCGTTATAAACCTGCTCTGATCCAGTGGCTTTGCCTTTTTCCATAAGGCATGGAATTCTTTTTTAAGATTATTTGCCATGTCTTTATCAAGAAATGAGACCGCAGCCAGGTATTGCCCTGGGCTGGATGTTCCTACATCCGGAGAGATATTTCTTGATGGAAAAGATGTTACAAATATGAGCAGGGATAAAAGGGCAGAGTACAGGTTGAAGCATTTAGGCTTTATATTCCAGTTTTTCAACCTTTTTAACGAGCTTACAGCCCTTGAGAATGTAATGTTCCCGATGATGCTGAATAAGCAGACAGGTTATAAACAGCGTGCAAGGGAACAACTTGAGATTGTAGGTCTTGGTAACAGGATCAATCACCTTCCATCTGAACTTTCAGGCGGCCAGCAACAGCGTGTCACTATTGCCCAGGCGCTTGCTAACAATCCCGGTATTCTCCTGGCTGACGAGCCCACGGGCAATATGGATACCAGGTCTTCAAAGGAGATCATTGAACTTTTCAGGAGATTAAACCTCGAAAATGGGCAGACTATCCTGAATGGAAAAATAGAAAATCTATGAAAATTCAAAAAATAATATCTCTTCATGCTTGGATTCTTGCATTAAAGATACCATTCTTCGAGCATTTTCCAGATCTCATTTAGAATAGACGCCAATTTTCCTCCTCGCTCTGTCAAGGAGTATTCCACCCTGGGAGGAATTTCTGCATATGCCCTGCGATTAATAAGTTTAATACCCTCAAGCTGCTTTAATCTCTTAGCCAGTGTTCTGGGGCTGATGCCAGCAAGTCTCTGTTTAATCTCATTGAATCGAAGGGTTCCGCCCTCTTCCAGGCAGTGCAAAATTTCTATGGAACCTTTTTCACTGAGGCAGTGAACTGCTTTTTCGATTTTCTCGTTCTTTGGAATCTTATACTTGCTTACCATAAGTTCTATTACTATACTGCAATACCCTTACTAATCTAAATAGTTTACTTTTAATACTAATAATAAAAAGAATACAAAGGAGAATAAGTAAAATGCATCAGCAAATAAATACAGGACCTCCTGAAATCAATGTGCAAACCAGCAGCGAATGGATAGGCGTGAGGGGAAGAATCGGAGCCTGGTACCTCAACAGCCCTTTAAGAAGGCTGTCTGAAATCATGTTTTTAGGCGATCTTAAATCTGCCTTCTTAAACGAAGTTTCTCGTATAATCATGGGTGATGAAGTTGTATTAGATGTTGGGGCAGGGTCAGGATATTTTAGCCTTGCGATTGCAGGGAGGCTGACAAGCGGTAAGGTAATTTGCCTTGATTTATCGGAAGAAATGTTGCATCGACTTGTAAGTGTTGCAGACAAAAAGTGGCTCGGTGACAGGATTCAAATACTCAAAGGAGAAGCGTCTTCTATTAAACTCAGCGATGGTTTTGTAGATTTAGTCGTATCTAACGGTGTCTTCCATGAGCTTTCTGAGCCGGGGTCGTGTTTAAAAGAAATGATCAGGGTTCTGAAACCAGGTGGTTGGTTAATTGTCACAGACTTCAGGAATACGAGGATCGGCAAGCGGACAGGCGCAGCCCATAATAGGGAGGCTCATGGACCGCTAAGCGTTGATGAATTAGGAACTCTTTTTGCTGATGCTGGTCTTGGTAATGTGAAAGTCTATCCGGTAAAACATTGGGTTGTAGGAGTGGGTAAGAAATAGGATTCATAAGGGCTGGTTATAACTTTCAAAACCACTTGCCTGGCAATTGCTTCGGAGCATATCGTTTTATATAATCTATCGCATCCTGGGCGGATTTTGAAACATAGTATAGTTCTTTAAAATCCTTTTTCGCAAAATTCTCCTGGTAACCAATTTCAAACTGAGCTATCAGATTATCATAGTAGCCGTTCGTATTTATGAAAACAATCGGTTTATTATGAAGCTGGAGCTGCTTTAGAGTAAGTATCTCCATAATTTCTTCCATCGTCCCAAAACCACCAGGCAATGCGATAAACGCATCAGACTTTGATTCAATGATCTCCTTCCTGTCACGCAAATTATTTGATGTTATTAGCTCATCGGCAGTTTGATACGCAATGCCCTTCTCTACCAGTGACCTGGGGATTACGCCAGTAACTTTTGCTCCGTGGTTTTGCGCACATCTTGCGATAATTCCCATTAACCCTACATCGGCTCCACCGAAAGTTAAATCAAAACCTTCCTGACCGAGCCTTTTTCCCAGGTCTATGGCTGTATCGCGGTATACAGAATTTACTGCTGAACTTGATGAACTGAAGACACAAACTGTTTTAATCATATTTTCCCTTTTCTGATGCGCTATATTACCATCACCTTTTGCAGCAAATGGTCTGAACACAATATAGTTTTATCGGCAGCAGTACAAATATGGGTTAATAAAAAACCCTGCGATTCAAAAACAGCACGGTATTTTTTTACATTCTATTTTTTATATATTAGCGCTCCTGCCAACACCCCGATTAAACCTATCAATATAAATCCAATACCTTGCATAGTGAATATCGCATCAATTGCTGATGCAATTCCCCAGAGTGTCAGGAAAAAACCTGTGGCTACGAGTGAAATCGCAACCCCGGAAATAAATAACTTTTTTCTTAGACCGGAAAGAAAATCTGTTATACTTTGCCGCACTAACTTTTTCCCCTTCCGAGCAGGCAACCCACAAATACCCCGCCCACGAATGCTCCTACCACATAAGCAAGAGGGTTTTTATTCACCTTCGCTTCAGCAGATTCTTTTTTCTCCATGACCGTTTTCTTTATTGATTCAGATAGTTCATTATATCTGTCTTCAAATTTAGCGGTCATTTCACTGAGCATATTTTGTATATCTTTTATTTCTTTTGCTTCTTCTTGTTGCATAAATTAACCTCCACAATCAATATTATGTATATGTCTATTATATATAGTTTGGTTGAAATCTTCTTATTGTGAGAACCTGCTTAAATATGCCCATATTATTAAGAAAATCCCAAAAACAGTAAGAACCCAGAACAATATTTTCTGTGCTTTCTCCGATATTCCAAAATCGATTGCAAATACCCGAAAACCATTAAGCGCATGAGGGATCACAAGTACTAAAAGGATCAATAAAGCTGTCCGGCCTGGTAAAAAAAGCGTGTTTATCAAGAAATCAAAGGGCGTTTTCACGCCGGAAAAATGAACCCACCAGATATGGATGAACAGGTAAATTACAAGCAATAATCCCGTAACGCGCTGGAGCAGCCATGCCCACATACCTGTGCCATAAGCTCTTTCTTTATCCATATTTACCTCAATATATTCTTAATTCTCCACATGATTATTTTTCTTATAAATCCTGTAATAGCAATTGTGGGGGGCACCTGTTTAGGACAGACTTCCACACACCTGTAAACGCGTTCACATTCCCAGACGCCGTTTGTAAAGTTTACTCCTGGTAGCATTTTTTGGCGATCCGGAAATCGTGGGTCTATATAGAACCGCCATGCTTTTGCAAGTGCGGCAGGCCCCAGGTAGTCTCTATCTCTGGTAGAAACAGGACATGCGCCGTAACAAAGACCACAAAGGATACAGGAGGCGTATCTATCAACTTTTTTTGTGTCCTTCTGCGACATCAGGTTCTCTTGCCGGGTTGTATTCTCAGCACCGAACCAGGGTTCAACTGATTCATAATGTTTGAAAAAAGGCTTCATATCAACTACCAGATCTTTGATAACAGGAAGGTTCGGTAAGGGTTCTATCAGGATCTCATCCCCTGACTTAAATTCCGGTTTTGCAAGAGGGCCGTATGGTGAGATCGTTAGCACTTTCTCATCAGCAATTTCAGATACCTGGGTACGGCATGCAAGCCGTTGCTTTTTGTTTATCAGCATAGCACATGAACCGCATACTGCTCCGCGGCATGAATACCTGAATGCCAGGGTGCTGTCAGTCTCATCCTGTATCTGGAAAAGCGCCTCCAGCACGGACATCTGAGTATTTGGTTTTACTTCAAATATCTCATATTTAGAGTTCTCCCCATCGAATCTCTTGATCTTAAATTTCATGGATTTCCCATTCACAAGAATACTATCTATAGCTATTGTTTGGATATATATTAATAGTTTGTTTGGTCAAAGAGTTTGTTAGATCAAGGAGTTTGATTGGAATATTTGATCGTTATATAAGATAGGTTCTTAAATCAATAGATTGTTAATCATACCAATGATCCCTGATTATAAAGATATTGCAGAATATATTATTAATAATTACAGGAATAAAGTGGTAGAAGTAGGCATTGGAAGCCTTCCCCAGGTTGCTCTTCTTCTCAAGGATAAATTGGATGTAGTAGTTACGGATATCAATGAACAGAAATATGCAGGAGTAAGATTTTGCAGGGATGATATCTTCAAACCTGATATGGGAATATACAGGAATGCATCCCTTATTTATGCTATCAGACCTCCCATTGATCTGCAGGATGCGATCGCTGCAATTGCAAGGGAAGTTGAAGCTGATCTTATCATACGGCCGTTCGGGAATGAAAAAGCAGACCTGATAAAATATTTTAAAGAATATTCTCTCGTGAATTATCAAAAAGCAAGATTTTATTTGTACAGGTCTTGATTTTAAATAAATGTGTACATATCTTGATTTTAAATGATAATCACACTTTTTTCACAAATCCATTTATGTACTACTAAATCAAAATCTTAAATTAGATTAGTGTTATAAATAATTGTTATATTTCAAGAATAAACTGGTGCCAGGATGAGAATAAAATCGAAATTGATTTCAGGGTTCTTTATAGTCTCATTGCTGGTAGGTCTGGTTGGATATATCGGTCTTTATGCTAACAACCATGTTGTAACTTCTTTCGAAAAAGGAGAAGTACATTTCGGGAGTATACTGCAGGCCTCAAACGAAGTGAGCAGTTATTCAAAAAGAGCACAGGGTCACACAATGCTGTATTTGACATTAAATAACGGAACCGACAAGAAGAAAGCAATAGAAAGGGTCGCTTCTCTAAGGGAACAAATAGCAATAATGGAAGGCAAAATACAAAATCCTGAGGCTATTAAGATATTAAACGATACAAAGGCCAAAACAAATGAGATGCAATCAATTATAGAATCTTTGATTAAAACTCATGATTCTGAAATGGAAAACGGATCATTTGATATTAGAAATCATGAAACGTTAATACGAAATCTGGATAGTGTTTCCTCTGCCATTCGTCAAAATGGTCTTGATCTGGTAAATATAGAACTGGGACTGGAGGAGGAACTCAACAAGAATGCACAACAGGAAGCAGCTTCATTATATAATCTTATTTTCATACTCAGTGGAATTGCCCTTATCAGTTCAATGGTCATCGGGGTGGTAATAGATAGAAGTATCTCAAACCCCATTTATAAACTTAAAAATGCGGCTATCAATATCAGAAAAGGTAATCTTGATACAAAAATCGATATTAGTTCAAATGATGAAATCGGTGAACTATCGAATGAATTCAATAGGATGGCACAGGATTTGCAGAATTCAAATGATGAACTGATTTCATCCAAAAAATACATAGACAACGTTATAACTTCAATGGACAATAGCCTCATCATTGTATCAAAAGATGGTATTATTCAGACAATAAACCACGCTGCCTGTTCACTTCTTGATTATAAGGAAACAGAGCTCATCGGCCAGCCAATAAACAAAGTGCTTGTAGATGGGGAAACATTACTGGATACTTCATCAGTAGATAAAAATTATAATTCTAAAAATAACCTTGTCCACAATACAGAGTCAACTTTTATCTCAAAAGGACTGCAAAAAATACCTATTATTTTTTCAGCTTCTATCATAGAAAGTAAATATGGGAATACCCGGGATATAATATGTGTAGCACAGGATATAAGTGAGCGAAAACATATAGAAAATACATTGAGAAAAAGTGAAGAGAGCTTTTCCAAAGCAGAAAAGATCGGACACTTCGGATATTGGGAATGGGATATCGCAACAAACAAACTTATATGGTCGGATGAGGTTTTCAAGCTCTATGGGCTTGATCCCCAAAAAGTTATCCCCACCTACGAAATCGTTGTCAATACTCTGAGCGATGGAACCAGGGAGTGGTTTAATAAAGCCATTAATGATGCACTCAATAATAATGCTCCGTTTGAAGGAGAATATTCCCTAATACGTCCGGATGGTTCTATAAGATACACTCACACTATAGGGGAAGTTATCAGGGATATGAATGGGAGACCTATTTCGATGTTTGGAGTAGTACAGGATATCTCCGAGCGCAAGGAAGCAGAAAAGGAGTTATTAAAGTTTAAACTCGGAATTGAGCGATCCAATGAGGCTATCTTCATGACCAATATTGATGGACAGATAACGTATGTTAATCCTGCCTTCGAAAAAACTTACGGGTACAGCAGGGAAGAATCGCTAGGAAAAAAGCCTAATATTTTGAAATCAGGATTGATTCCACCTGAAGCTTATAAATTATTCTGGGAGACACTTCTATCAAAAAAAGTTATGAGCGGGGAATTGATCAATAAGACTAAAAATGGTCGCTTCATTAACGTTGATGGCTCTGCCAATCCGATCCTGAACAATGAAGGCAATATCGTCGGTTTTCTGGCTATTCAACGCGACATAACCGAACGAAAGTTTGCAGATGAACAAATCAAGTCATCTCTCAAGGAAAAAGAAGTATTGCTGCGGGAAATCCATCATCGTGTTAAAAATAACATGCAAATCATTTCCAGCCTTCTGTCACATCAGATGGATAATATCACAGATAAAAATATCACTGAAATATTTATAGATAGCCAGAACAGGATAATATCCATGTCTCTTGTGCATGAAAAACTCTATCATTCAAGAGATTTGAGGAATATTGATTTCGGAGAATACATCAATGATCTGGGAGCCAGTCTATTTCAGTCCTATAATATTCATCCGGAAAACATAAAATTAAATATTAATGTCAATAATATATATCTTGATATCGATCACGCAATCCCGACCGGATTAATTATAAATGAGTTAATCACAAATTCATTAAAATATGCATTTCCCAAGGATATTAAAGGTGAGATTACTATAATATTCAGATCAAAGGGGGAAATACTTCAACTTGTGGTCGGTGATAACGGCATTGGTTTTCCGAAAGACCTGGATTTCAGGAAAACCAGATCTCTGGGCTTACATCTTGTTACCATACTAACAGAAAATCAACTTCATGGCAAAATAGATATGAATAGCAATAAAGGAACAGAATTTATAATTGAATTCAAAAGTGTGAAATCATGACGTCACAGATATTGGTTGTTGAAGATGAAATTATTATTGCAGAGGATATACAAAAAAAATTGAAGAAGATGGGATATTCTGCTCCTGCTGTGGTGTCTTCAGGAGAAGATGCTATCAAGAAGGTAAAAGAGAATAATCCTGATCTGATTCTTATGGATATTATTATTCATGGAGAAATTGATGGAATTGAAACTGTAGAAAAAATACATTCTTTTTCAGATATTCCAGTTATATATTTGACAGCTTATGCCGATCAAAAAACCCTGGAACGAGCTAAAATAACAGAACCATTCGGGTATCTCCTGAAACCTTTCAAAGAAAGAGAATTATTGATCACAATAGAGATGGCCCTCTACAAGCATAAAATGGAGAAAAAACTAAAAGAGAGCGAGAAGAGACTTAAAGAGAGTGAACGATGGCTCAGTGCTGCAATTAGAAGCATAGCTGATGGGGTTATTGCCACAGATTTAAAGGGGGTAATAAAAATCATGAATCCCTATGCTGAAGCCTTAACAGGGTGGAAACAGGAAGAAGCTTCAGGCAAATATCTTTCATCTGTCTTCAATGTTGCAGGTTCTGGAAAGAACAAAATTGTGGAAGATCCTGTGGCTAAAGTGATACGTGAAGGCAGTTTTTATGGGCTTTCAGATCAGACCATACTGGTTACAAAGAATAATCTGGAAGTACCTATTGATTTGATCGGTACTCCAATAACGGATGAGAAAAACGATATTATTGGCGTAGTCCTGGTTTTTTATGATATAATTGAGCGAAAGAAACAGGAAGACATAATTAAAAAATCTACAAGTTCTTTCTTACTTTAAAAAAATATATTATCATAATAAAAATAATCCCGATCCCGAAAATACCCCAGTTTCTTATTTTGTTAGAAATTTCAGATGCGGGTTTTGTAATATTTTCATCTTTTGTAACATTTTCATTTGTTCCGGCAGAAGGGATTTCTGTTATATTATTCGATTCTGTGGTATTGTTCATTTCTGTTATATTGGTCTCAGGAGCAGTTACATTGTATGATTCATTCTTTGTGATATTGATGGTAATCTCTCCCCTCTTATCAGATAAGTTAGAAAAAAAACCTGTAACCTCTATATGCGAATCGATAGTCTCTGTTTCGTTATCCATGCCTGAAATACCCTTAACATCGATGCCCTGAGGCAAAATTATTGTTACAGGGGATTCTGGTTCACCAAGGAACCAGATACTGTTTGCGTTATAAATGCTTTGCTTTAACCTGTAATTTACATTATACCTGTTCTCAATCGCATCCGGAATATTGGTATTTCCGATAATTGCCTGTGATAGTGAAGAATCAACCTCTGTCATTTCTATGCCATAAGTCTCATTATTTATCCTGATATCAAGTTCATTTTCTATAGCGGTTTTAAATCTTTTACGCTCTTCCTTATCAGCTTTCAGGACTTCCCATGCATTAACAAAACTATCATTATTCCCGATCCCTGTATCTATACTGATCTTATATCCTATGGAATCCATGCCAGTGTAAATCTCAGTGTAACCCCATGTAATATTATATTCGCGTACGGTTATATTATTTATCCATTGGATTTCAGCCGCAGCCATATCTATTAAGGCAAAAAGAAGAAAGATGGATAAAAATAACCGCAATGTTTTCATCTGGTGATTACCTCACATCCATCCGCTGTTACTATGATCGTATGTTCGGCCTGGGAAATAAGGCCGCCCTGGATTTCCTTAAGTATCGGATAAGGCCGGATAATATTTGCCCTGGAAAGAGCGAGCATTGCAAAATCCACTCGCTCGCCAAGCCATCTTTTTGCAAATGGGAGCGTCTTATATTTTTCTATCTCCTGCAATAATTTCCTCGCTGACGGGTGCCTGATGGGTTTTTCGGAAACAATATGGAAAATCTCGGCACTTCCGGCATCATGGATTTTTCCCGCCCCGTTTGTAGCGAAAGGTTCGATTGCAACGATATCTCCCTCCTGGAGAATTACACCTCCAGGCATTCTCTTATTCGGGATCGCAGGCGGAGCGTGCTGGATGTACTGTGCAAGCCCATGCCCTGTCAGGTTGATTATGGGTTTATAGCCAAAGGAAGTTATGGTATCTTCGATAACTCCCCCGATATCCGAAGTATTTACTCCTGCTTTGACGATCCCTATTGCCTCAGCAAGTGCTGATTCAGCAGCCCTGACAAGCTCCGGGTTACCGGAAAGATCAACAGTTGTTGCAGTATCTGCAATATATCCATCGATATGGACCCCGATATCCAGTTTTACAATATCTTTTCCAAATACGGATTTATCATTCAGGCATGGAGTGGAATGAGCAGCCTCGTCATTTCGCGAAATGTTTACAGGGAACGCAGGCTCCCCGCCCTTTTCACGTATAAGGTTCTCAGCAAATTCAGCGACCATAAGAAGGCTTGCACCTTGCGTTACTTTTTCTGCCGTAAGTTTGCGGACTTCGGACAGGATCCTTCCTGCTCTTCGGTATTTCTCGATTATTTCATCAGTTTCTGTCATTATAGCACCAGATTCTTTTCAAACCTAGTTAAATTCTTGCATCCGCTGTGGGTAACAACCACAACATCCTCAAGGCGCACACCGCCGATCTTCTTATAATAAAGACCGGGTTCCACTGTAACAACACATCCTGCTTTTAACTCTTTGCCATTTTCTCCCAGGCTTGGTCCCTCATGGATATCAAGACCTACGCCATGCCCCGTCGAATGAATAAAACCTTCCGTGAACTCAGTGCTTTTTCCTCTTGCGGTCTCGTATCCTCTTTCTTCCAGTACGTCGCATACGATGTTATGAACTTCGGCGCCTGTTACACCTGCTTTTATTTTATTTAATGCAGCTTCCTGTGAATCAAGAACAGCCGAATACATACTTTTAAGCTCATCGGTGGGGGTTCCATGCACGACAGTTCTTGTCATATCAGAATAATACCTTTCTTTCCTGGATCGCGGCACCATGTCAATAACTACTGGCTCATCAGCAAGCAGTTCTCCTTCTCCTTTCCAGTGCGGGTCGCTGCTGCCTTTCCCGCATGCAATAATGATATCGGGCGCTTCACAATTAAAAGTTAGCAGTGATTTATCGATTATCGCCCGCACGTCTTCTGTTCTTAAAGGCAAATTCTCACGCATAAGAACGCCGTCCCTGACCGAAGCATTTCTTATCGCATTGATGCCCTCAGAAAGCGCTTTTTCGCCTGCTTTCTGGGCATACTCGATCGCACTTATTTCTTTTTCATTTTTTATTTCGCGCATTTCACGCAATGGGCTTTTTATAGGGATTATCTCAAAATTTGCCTTCCTGAGACAATCAGCAAGCTGAACCGGAAAATTATACGGCACTGCAATACGATCTAAATTCCTGGAATGAAGGAGTTCCTGTATCATTTCACAATATGCGGCATTCACATCCCTGTTATTCCTGATCTTATCCATGATGTTATATCTGGATGTCGGGATCACCTCTTTGACTTTAGATTCTTTCTTTGCCCTTCCCAGTTCCATATCCGATACAAGGATTAAATCGTCCCCAGAATTCAGATAAATGAATGAATCATAAGCCAGGAAAGAGCTTGCATAATACATATCAGCATTGTGTTCGCTTTCACTCATCATCAGGAATGCCTGGGAATCAGGAAGAGTCAGTTTCATTGGTTACATGAGGTAAATTATTGTACATATTACCTTCGGATTGGGGTTATAGCCTCGATTATCCTTGTACCATCCCTGTACCATAGAAAATCATATAGCATTCGCTACCACCATGAAAGTAATTGATATACTATGACTACCCAGATAAACATACGGCTTGATGAACATCTCCTTCAAGAGATAGATGCGCTTTCACACATGCTCCATGTTCCCAGATCTGAATGGCTCAGAATGAAATTAGCTGAGGTCGTAAAAGATAACATTTATTCTCTCAATTGAAACAGGTGCATATCCTGGATTTCACTAACCTGTGGTGGCTCAGAATGACGAAGCATATCTGCTATGATTGCAGAATCTATGGGATCTGTTTTTGTCTTTCGGATATTTATTTTCCGATATCCGTTTGTCTGGATGGGATTGTAAAGCCTGACTTTATATCCGTCTCTTTTCAAGGCTGAATACAGAGGCAAAGAGTATACCCCTGTTGCTTCCATTCCAAATACAACATCGCTATTTCCTGGTGCTTTTGATTTTATTCTTTCAATTATTTCATACAACATTTCCAAATCTGCTTTCTTATTTGCGATTTTAAACTTATGGATCAAATCGTTCCCATTCTCGTCTTTTACGCAGATATCGGATTTGTCTTTTGAAACATCTATTCCGACATAAAACATTGTTTTGTTATTCATTTGACTCGACCTCTTTGATTGCTTTATATATTACAAGAATTTAAGAACTATACTATAGAGCATCCCGGCAATGATTGCGATGGCTGTAGAGTAGATCAGGTGTTCGAATAGCACGGTTTCTTATTTATTTTATTGAGGTATAAATATAGTATCATGAAAGAAAACTATGTAAGTACCCTCCATTGGTCATCGGTTAAGCCCACCAGTCATCCCTGAACCTGCAAACATTGAGACTAATGGTAAAAATGCCTCATGCCCGTAAACACAAGCGACACGCCCAGCCTGTTGGCCGCTGCAATAACTTCATTATCCCTTATCGAGCCTCCCGGAGACACAATGTACCTGATGTGATTCTCGGCTGAATGAATGATGCTGTCATCGAACGGGAAGAATGCATCTGATGCCATGACGCACTCACTCATTATGTTTTTAACGAATTCATCCTCGCTTACATCGGGTTTTTCCCTTTCATAAAGGATCCTGAGGTTCTCTCTTGCTTTTGTGGCAGCCAGTTTCTTTATCGAATCTACCCTGTTTGGCTGTCCGGCCCCGATCGCAAGTATCTGGTAACATCCTTTTTCATACTCCCTGGCAATAACCACGGCGTTTGATTTTGTATATTTGCAGGCATTCAATGCAAATTCAGAGAGTCCCTTTTTCTCTTCGGGGAATTGATGTTGTGTCACAACATCCCATTTTTCATATAATCCCCTGTTCCTTGACTGGACAAGCATTCCTCCCACGATATAACGGTATGTATTCTCAAGTGGTTTTCCATCATCCATTGGCAATTCAAGGATACGAAGGTCTTTACTCTTGTTTTTGAGGTAAGAAAGCCCTTCTTCATCATACCCCGGAGCGATAATAAGTTCCACGAACCTGCCTTTTAAAAATTCAAGCGCAGGAAGATCGGGTTTGCGGGTCATGCAGATTATACTGCCAAACGATGAAACAGGGTCCCCGTCCCACGCCCTTGACAGCGCTTCTTTCAGTGTATTGCCTGTTGCAAGCCCGCATGGGTTGCTATGTTTTACTACAGAGACTGCTATTTTCTTCTTGCATCCAAGAACTACATTCAGGGCGCTTTCCGCATCTACATAATTGTTGTAGGAAAGCGCTTTTCCGTGCAGTTGTTTTGCATTTGCAACCGTGGGTTCGGTAACACCTGGCTCTTTATAAAATTTTGCACTCTGATGCCAGTTCTCACCATACCTTAGCGTTGTTCCCTCAACGAATTTCATGCGAAGGATATCTTCATTCAGGAGGGCGCGGCTTAAGTACGTATCAATCGCGCAATCATAATCTGCAATTCTTCTAAAAGCCTTGACTGCAAGCTTTTTCCTGGTTTCAGGGCTTATAGTACCTTTTTTAAGTTCTTCCAGGATCAAAGGATAATCAGACGAGTCGGTTATTACAGCTACATGAGTATAATTTTTTGCTGCAGCCCTTACAAGAGCCGGTCCTCCGATATCTATGTTCTCAATAGCATCTTCAAGGTTTGCTTTACCTTCAACTGTTTTTTCAAACGGGTAAAGGTTAACAGCCACGATATCAATAAATTCAATACCATGTTCCCTGGCATCCTTTATGTGTGATGGTTTATCCTGTAATGCAAGAATAGCACCATGGATTTTCGGGTGAAGTGTTTTTACCCTGCCATCCATCATCTCAGGGAATCCCGTAATTTCGGAAACATCTCTTACATTTATTCCGGCTTTCTTTAATACCGAGTAAGTCCCGCCTGTCGAAATAATCTCAAATCCGAACCTGGCGAGCCCGGAGGCAAAATCAATTATACCATTTTTATCAGAAACGCTAATTAAAGCTTTCTTGGGCAGAAAATATCACCTTATCTTAATGGAAAATCGAAGTTATAAGTTTTTCTGATGATCAAAATTAAATTTTCGTAGCTCACAAATAACCTTAATATACATTTAATATGCTTCAGGCATTTCTCCCTTACATGAAGGATTTTATAATCATCGGACATAAAGCAGTCACCGGAACTTTTTCCCTTAACGACCTTCCCGGAGCTGGCGGGCGCATGGACATCCTGTGTAGATTCGTTAATGCCGCGTTATTTCTTTCCCATGATCTGAGAAGGGATGTCCGCGTTTTTCTTGTACTGAAAGGTGAACCATTCCCCCAAAAACTGATATGTTTTGATGGCAGCGCAGTCAGGTACCTGAGCCCTGACGAGCGAAGCGCCGCATCATTGATAAAAAAGGCGCTTGAAAAGAACGCACAGGATTTCTGGACTGAATCCACGCCAGGAGTTAGTGTCAGGAAAGGTGGCCTGGATATTCTTTTAAGGGAACTGGATAAGAAAATCATATATTTGCGGGAAGATGGTGAAGATATCCGAAAAAAGAATTTCAGTGAAACTCTAAATCCTTTATTTTTACTTGGAGACCATCTGGGTCTGACAGAGGACGAGGAGAGAATAGTTATGGGATATAATCCTGAAATAATCAGCATAGGGCCGCTCTCTTTGCATGCAGACCAATGCATCGTATTATTGCACAACGAAATGGACAGGAAATAGTCCCGTAATTTTTTGATGGAAAGTTTTAAAATATATTAACATTATATTGTTGGTTATTATAATGCTTATGATAGTGTAATCAGTCTGAAGAAAAGGTAGTTTACATTTTTCATGAGATAAAACCCGAATAAAAAAGATTGAGCAGTGTCCTGTCGCCAAACGTGGCACTGCCCAGGCCCCCTTTGGAGAGAGCAATGAAACTATTGACCGCGTCGGTATTAACCCTTTCCGCAATACTTGCGCTTCAGATCGTATTTGTGGTCGCTCAGTCCCGGGAAGGAGCAAATATTGTATTGCCAGAGCCTGAAATATCCGCGCAGGCTGCTGATGTTCGATTACAAACACAGACTGCGATCGCTTTACCCCCCGAACCTGTGGAAATAATATATCCTGAACCAACATCCATACCGGTTATGAGACCATACCGGATCAATAAAGACCACGATATCTGGCATGCAAGTGACCCTGCTTCATACATTAATCCGGATAATGAATGGGTAAAGTACTATGCTTCAAAATTATACATTGATTATGACGGAAGGTTGCGATATAAGAATAAACCTGTTCCTCTGAGAGTTGATACGAAAGGCAATGTCCTCCAGTGGACGGATGAGCCATTTATCAATACTTATGTTTCAGATAATGACCAGTTCCATTACCCTCCGGATGAAGATACATGGGTCATGCCCGAATATTACCTGACACATGGGATGAAGGATGACTGTGATGGCTGGATGGTTACAGTCACAAGTATAATGCAAAGCGGGGAGATATCTGTTAAGGAAAACTCAAGTTTTATAAAGAAAGCTATCCCTTCTAAAGCTGTTCTTGGATATATGGGGCAATACAGGGATGGATGGACTGAATATAAGGCTTACAACAAGACCTTTTTGACAACTACAGCATTAATGAATGCTGGTTTTGATGAGTTGCAATCAGCGACTGAGTTCGTAGAGAAGAAAGATAAATTAATTGCAAGACCTGTTTTTGAGTTTGATGATAAGCATTTCGGGGATTATAAAGCCTGGTAATGGAAACATATTTAGAACACTGCGCATAATGTGAGCCAGATGACAATCCTTGATACAGCCCGTAAGATAATCCATGAAGGTCCTATATGCGACCACTGCCTGGGCAGGCAGTTCGCAAAGCTTTCCACGGGACTTTCCAATGACATGCGCGGGAATGCCCTGAAACTTGTGCTTGCTATGCATGCAGGAGCAGAAAAAGATAAAGAACTGCAGGATGAGCTTGCCAGAAGCAGGGGTGAAATAAAATGCTGGGTATGCAATAATCTTTTTTTGGAAATAGATTCGTGGGTAACAAAGTCTGTTGAGATTCTTTCGGATTACGAATATAATAATTTCCTGGTAGGAACAAAGGTTACCGGACTTCTTGCTGAGAATGAAGAGATCCTGTGGGCAGAAAGCGGGACCACGTTTGCCGAGCCTTTGAAGACAGAATTGAACAGGGAGGTCGGAAAAAGGATAGAAAAGATTACAGGAAAGAGGGCGAACCTTAAAAAACCACAGGTTGTGGCGCTTCTTGACCTCGAAAATGATAGGGTCGATGTAGAAATAAATTCACTTTATATCTACGGAAGGTATAGGAAACTTATCCGTGGAATACCCCAGACCAGGTGGCCATGCCGGGAATGCGGCGGCAGGGGATGTGAACGGTGCGACAATACCGGAAAGATGTACCGGGAATCAGTAGATGAATTGATAAAGCCGCATCTAATGTCAGCAGCGCGGTGTGCAGATACTGCTTTTCATGGCGCAGGGCGCGAGGATATCGATGCCCTCATGCTTGGTGATGGGCGGCCATTTGTTGTTGAGGCAAAAAGACCCCATATCAGGAGTCTTGACCTGGAAGCCCTGGAAGCTGAAATAAACCGCGGTGCACAGGGTAAGATCGAAGTGCTTGGATTAAAATTCGTAGAGAGTGAAACTGTTGAACAGCTAAAATCAATGAAAGTGGATAAAGTATACCGCCTCAAGATCACACACAATACAACAGAGGAAAAACTTAAATCATCCATTAACGTAATAAGCCAGACTCTCATCAAACAGAAAACACCCACCAGAGTACTTCACAGGCGCGCGGACCTTGAACGAGTACGAAAGGTACACTCGGTCGAACTTGAATCGTATAATGAAAATACTGCTGTCCTCGTCATTAATTGTGAAGGCGGACTCTATGTCAAGGAGCTGGTTTCTGGCGATGGCGGACGTACAATACCCAGCGTAGCTTCACTGACAGGAAATGAGGCAAAGGTTATTGAACTTGAAGTAATTAAAGTAGGATAAAATAATAATCACAGTTCGGAGAAATATTATGGCAAAAACCCACGGAACAAGAAGAAAATCACGATATAAATTAAAGAAAACAGTCCGGGAAAAAGGATTATCACCGATCAGCAGGGCAATCCAGGAGTTCCAGGAGGGAGACATTGTGAACATCGACCTTGACCCAAGCATCCAGAATGGAATGCCTCATCCCAAATTCCAGGGCAGGACCGGAAGAGTCATGACCCAGCGTGGCCGGGCCTATATTGTTGAAGTCAGGGATGGCGGACTGATGAAAGAAGTTATCATTCTTCCGGAGCATTTGACACCCCAGAAATAACTGGTGAAACAATGTTAGTGAAGCAGATAATCAGTGAAGAGATTTTGACTCTTGGCGAGGTAAGGAGCCTGCTTGAAGAGGTCAGGGATGAGAGGGCAAAGGAAGACAAAGAACTCGGATACGAGTTACGTAAGGCGATCTCTCATGCTGAAATGTTTGCCAGGCTGGAACCAGGGAAATCCCGGGAATTAATGAACGAGTTATTAAAACTTGAAAAAATGAAACCGGAGATAGCTGTAAGGATAGTCGATATCCTTCCTCTGACTAATGATGAGGTCAGGTCGATTTACGCGAAAGAACGATATACTCTCAGTGAAAAGGAACTGAAGGATATTCTTGAGCTAGTGATGAAATATACCTGAAACCAATAATAAAACTATATAAGTATCTTTCTAAATATTAGTAGTTTGAATTAGAAAAATTCCAAAGCGAGTGGTATTTGATGATAACCCTAGGTAAAAGGCAAGAAAAAGAAGACACAGCTTACATTCTGGATTATCTGCATTATGGGCGTTCTGATGATTCCCGCCCGATGTATCAAAAAAAGCCCCTTATTCAGGCAATCGGGGAAAAACATTTTGTTTTGATGGAGCTTATACCTAAAGAGAATGTAGTCCCCAATGTCCATGATAAGGTTTATATCGGGGATGGAGATCGTCCTGTTATCGATCATGTCAAGAGACGCATAGCTTATAATGAACTTACCCATGGAGCACAGCTGGAGCTTCCTGCTGTTATTGAAAAAATAGTTCTTGCAAATGAAACGCGGTTTTTGGCTTTCTTTAATGATGCATATCCGATAACAACGCGTCTTCATATGCTTGAGCTGTTACCAGGAATCGGAAAGAAGCTCATGTGGGGAATAATAGAAGAGAAAAAGAAGGGTAAATTTGAAAATTTCAAGAATCTTATTGAAAGGGTAAAAGGCCTTCATGCTCCTGAAAAACTTATTGCTCACAGGGTTCTGGATGAATTGAAGGACGATAATATAAAATATCGTGTTTTTACAACCCCTATGCCCCCTAAAAGATGAAATGGTATAAAAAGGACCAGCATTTCTTAATTGATGAACAGGTTCTTGGCAGGATCATCGAGTACGGACATTTAAATAGTCTGGATATTGTTCTTGAAATAGGCGCAGGCCCTGGTAACCTGACAGAAAAACTTGCACGCAGGGCAGGAAAAGTCATCGCCATTGAAGTTGATCCGGAACTCGCATCTTCCCTGAACAGGTTTGATAATGTTGAAGTTATCATAGGGGATGCGATGAAACAGGATTTTCCCCATTTTAATAAAGTGATCTCTAATTTGCCTTATTCTATCTCATCACCTGTGACCTTCAAACTGCTGGAAAATAAATTCGATATGGGTATTCTTATGTACCAGCATGAATTTGCAAAAAGAATGGTTGCTATACCAGGCAGTAAGGATTATGGCCGGCTTTCGATAGCAGTCCAGTACCGGGCAAACGTTGATATCATGGAAATCGTGCCACGGCTGGCTTTCAGTGCTCCTCCGCAGGTCGATTCAGCGATAGTCAGGCTTATACCGCGATTGCCGCCTTATGAAGTAAATGACGTGGATTTTTTCATGAAATTTATAACAGCAGCTTTTTCACAGAGAAGAAAGAAAATTAAGAACGCCATATTAAATAATGCAGCATTTCTTGGGATCAGCGATAAAGCGCTGGAAAAACTGCCACCTGATATGATTGACAGGAGGGCTGAAACCATTTCTCCTGAGGAACTGGCAAAACTATCTGACATTCTTTTTGAAGAGAATTTTTAAATACTTTATTTTCTTAGAAAAGATAATAATTCATAAAAACATGTGTATGCTATGAAAATTGCTGTAGTCTTTGACAGTGCTGGAACACTGCTTCGCATGCACCGCGTGGCAAAGAACGTAAATACCGGAGATATTCTAAATGAGGTCGTTTCAACAGAACTTGTTGGTAAAAAGCCTTATTGTGCGCTTCTTGTAATGCAGATAGATTCAAATAAGCTCACAAAATGCCCTCCGGATATGCTGGTTTCCGATTTCATAGATAAATACAACATAGGCATTGATGTTGGCTGTTCAAGGGCCCAGGTGGATAACAATACGGCCCTATCGGTTGTGAAAAACGATATGAAGGCAACAATGTCTGATCTCCAGGATGTGATGGCTGCTGTCAAACAAAGATGCAAGAATATTTTTTATATGGGCGTTGGTCTTATTATCGATGTGGAAACAAGGAGCATCCAGTATGTCATCTGCACAGGCGGAAAAATCTATTCCAACAGCTGTTCTGTGATACAGACCCTTACAGACAGGGGCATAGCCGTATATATCGCATCAGGTGACAGTATGCGAAACCTCCAGCCTCTTGCAAAAAACGTCTGTGTACCTCTTGAATGTGTGTATGAGATATCAACCCCAAAGAAAAAAGAGGGGATCGTGAAAAGATTGAAAGAACAATATGATAAAGTAGCAATGGTGGGTGATGGTATCAATGATATCCTTGCATTTCGCGCTGCTGATTTAAGCGTACTCTCAATACAGCAGACAGGGGAGTGTCCCCCTCTTCTTTGCGAAGAAGCGGATATCGTAATAAAGGATATCAAAGAGATAATCGGGATAGTGGAAAAAATGTAGCGCTTTTAAGAATTATCCCTGATATACTTTCGGGAATTCATGACCGCAATTAGGGCACAATACAAGGCTGCATTTCATGAAACGCGGACATGCCCTGCATCCCCGGTTATCCTTATCATCAAACCTGGCTCCGCAAAGAGGACAATGTGTCTTCATAAAGTTTTTTCATAGCAGGTGGTAATATCCTATGATCCTGGAAGCTATCCCGCCGATAAGTATTGCAAGTGTAATGGTGAATGCCATGATTCCAAATGCTCTTTTCCAGCCAAGCTCCCGCCCAAGTACGGCGATAGTTGCAACGCATGGTATATAGATCGTATTCACAAGCGCATAAACGAATAATTGCGCTGGCGTCATGAACAGCAGGAGATTATTTGCGTTTCTTCCGTACATGACTATTGCAAGAGTAACAAGCAACTGGAGCGCAAGTTCTTTTCTAAGCACGGCAAAGATCAAAGTAAGACCGGCAACAGCAGGAAGACCCAGCCATCCCTCAACTACAGGAGAAAGCGGTGAGGCAAGTTTCCAGAGATATCCGGTTTCGTAAAGCCCTCCAAGTACTATAGACCCTACAAGCACTATCGGAAAAGCCACGAATACAAAGCCTTTGAACCTTGACCAGGTCTTTTTCAATATGTTTGAAATCATCGGCATCCTGAATGGGAACATTTCCATGACAAGCCCTGTTGATTTTCCAGGCATTATTTTGTTAAGTCCTGCTCCTACCAGGAATACAAGAGCAAATATTATAAGATAAATTGCAACGGCCGGTTTCCATCCCACGAACAGGGATACGGCGCCAAGAATAACGGCTGTCCGCGCACTGCACGGGATGAGAGTGATAAGGGTACTTGCAATCGTTCGCTCCCGCATCGTGGTTAAAACGCGTGTGCCGATTATTGCAGGAACATTGCAGCCCGCACCTGCAACAAGCGGGATGATCGCACGCCCGTGAAGCCCGAACTTATGCATCAGCCTGTCTGTAAGGAATGCCACAGAGTTCAGGTATCCTGAATCTTCAAGGAAAGCGAGCATGAAATAGAATGTAAGCACATACGGGATACCCACAGCAAGAGCTGCAAGGATACCATCGTCAAAACCCCACAATAAAATTTTACCGATAATCCCGCTTCCAAAAATATAATTAACAGTATCCTCAATAACAGGCGAAACATATGCTGCCCATTGGTTACTGAAAAGAGTGGAAAGCCAGTTACCGCCGTAAAAGAGGAAGGAAAAAATTATGGCAAGGACCCCGATAAGCAGGGGTATGCCTGTAAGCGGTGAAGTGGTATAAGCCCATATTTTATCCGATGGTATGGGTTTTACATCCCCCTGTACCTGGGATGCTATCGAACCTGCAAGCCCATGTCTCTCACGTGCGATCCTTAATGGGGTTTTCTCTCTGTGTAATTCCTCTATCTCCCTGCTTATCCTGTTTGCTTCTTCGATTATGGATTTGCCATTTTCATGTTTCCCCACAAGTTCAATAAATTCAGGATCATTTTCAAGGAGCATGATCGAAAGAGCCCTTGGATTTATCCCGAAGTTATAAGGCATGAGAATTTCTTCAAGTTTTTTGATATTGGTTTCAATATCATCGCCATAATGCAATGAATAACTGATCCCGGTTTTGTTTTTAGCGTTTGCAGTATCCACTGCCTGCTGTATCAGTTCATCAAGACCGCTGCCTGTCGTGGCTATTGTTTTCACAACAGGGATACCAAGGAGCCGGGACAATTCCCCGGAATCGATCAGGATATTCCTTTTTTCGGCCTCATCTATCAGGTTCAGGGCAGCCACTATCGGTATGCCAAGATCGATGAACTGGATCAGCATATAGAGATTCCTTGCAAGATTTGTGGCATCAAGGATCATTATTGCCACATCCGGTTTACAGTCTAAGATCGCCCTTCGCGCTACCCACTGGTCTTCAGAGACCGCGCCAAGGGCGTAGCTGCCGGGAAGGTCGATTATACCTATCCGTTTGTCTTTGAAATTCGTGGTTGCAAGATTGAGTTCAACGGTTTTTCCGGGATAGTTGGCAGTGACCACACCCATCCCGGTCAGTTGGTTAAATATGCTTGATTTTCCCACATTGGGATTTCCAGCAAGTGCAAATGTGAAATCAGTGCTGCCCTTTATTTCCTTGAGGGCGCTATGACATGAAAGAGCCATTATTTTTATCCTATCCTGTTTATCCTGTTCTAACTTATTTTACCTTTATTTTTGATGCTACTTCTCTTCCCAGCGCGTACCGTGAGCCTGAGACACACACAATCAATGGCCCTCCGAACGGCGCCACTTCCTCGACACGAACGCAAATATCAGGGATCAATCCAAGTGATGCAAGATACTGGAGCATTTTCGGGTCTTCTTCGAATACATTAACAATGATTGCTTTTTCATTGGCTTTTAATTCTGAAAGCGGCCTTACCTTTTCTTTTACGAACGATCCGTCCTTATCAGGGATGGGATGGCCGTGAGGGCAGGTTTTTGGATTTCCCAGGCTCTGGGCGATCCTGTCTTCCATCTCAGGGCTTATTGCATGCTCAAGCCTGCATGCTTCATCATGCACTTCGTCCCATTTAAAGCCCAGGATATCGGTAAGCAGCCGCTCGGAAAGGCGGTGTCTGCGAACGACTTTTTTGGCCATTCTTCCACCTTCTTCTGTAAGGCATACGCCCTTTCCGGTGTGGTTTATGAGACCCTTATTCGCAAGTTTTTTTACCATCTCGGATACGGATGGGGGAGATAATTTCAGGTGTTCTGCAAGGCGCGATGTGCTTACTGGATGCTGTTCCAGTTGCAATTTATATATCGATTCAAGATATTCTTCTATCCTTGGTGTGTCTGCTTCCATTTTTTACCTCTTTTGGTAGCTTCTGTAAACAAACAGTCCTATTATTATCCAGTAACCAATGTATGCCATAACTTCTGTAAGTGAGGGATTTCCATTATAACCTACGAGGGATTTTAAGCTTCCTCCGATCAACCCATTTTCATGAAGTGGCGGATACGAACCATCAGGATTCAGCGGCGGGTTTATATCCCATACATGCTCTACGATTTCCGGTATTATGCCTGCTTCATTGAATTCATGTACCGATGTGGCAACAAGACCCGCTGAGAACAATATCAGCAGAATGCTTGTATATCTGAAGAACCTGCTCACGTCAAGACTGTAAATCCCTTTGAACATTATAAATGACAGGAAGGTCACAACTGCCATACCAGTGATGAAACCAATTATGGTATCAGCCGGAGACTGGATCGCAAGTGTTCCGAGGAATAATACGGTCTCGACACCCTCCCTGAATACTGCGATAAAAGACAGGACTGCTATTCCCCGCATTTGCCCTTTTGAAATGGACATGTCTATTTTTTCCTGGACTTCACCTTTTATCTGTTTTGAATTTTGCGCCATCCAGAAGATCATGTATGTAAGTACGATAGCCGCAGTAAGAGAGGCTGCGCCCTCAAAAAGCTGCTCTGCTGTGCCCTGGAGTTCGCCGTAAACTACTTTGAATAAAAAAGCCACTGCCAGACTTGCGATAAGGGCGC
Organism: Candidatus Methanoperedens sp.; assembly: GCA_012026795.1. Classification (NCBI taxonomy): domain Archaea; kingdom Methanobacteriati; phylum Methanobacteriota; class Methanomicrobia; order Methanosarcinales; family Candidatus Methanoperedentaceae; genus Candidatus Methanoperedens; species Candidatus Methanoperedens sp. Next base: position 8,231 of record VEPM01000008.1, on the reverse strand, counting down.
TTATGATCCCTATATTTATATAACGGTTGAGGTCTTTTCTTCCCAGCTTTGCGACATATGCTACAATTATTCCGATTATCAGGGCTGCTTCAAGCGCTTCCCTGAATGTTATTAAAAAGCTTGCCAACATAGTTCTCACCGTTTTTATTAGGTATACCTAACTCAATAATATTATATACCTATATACATTTCGGTTAACCTAATTAAATGGTTAGTATGCAGAGATTCCTGACGGCGTATTTGCTTATAAATCACGTCACGCTCCTGTGCGCCTCTAAGTGAGCTAGAAAAGCTTCTCATGGCTCAACCTGATTCTTGATATGAAAAAGATCGAAGAAACAAAAATAAAATCATTTTTCTATACTTTCCTGTTCATTAAAACATCCTTTTATACTAAAAAGTTCTTTCAGAACTGCATGGATATACAGAAAATCGCAAAGGAAATCAGGGAATTCGAGGGCGTAACCCGCAAGAAACCCATTGCAGACCTCATACATATTTTCCAGACTGTGCGCTCGGAATATTCCGGTTCCGTGGTTGATTTTGGCGATGATGCTGCCGTAATTGATATCGGCGGGGATGATTATATTCTTTTTGCTGCTGACGGAATCTGGGGTCGCCTCGTAAATGCAAGTCCGTGGTGGGCAGGCTATACTTCCGTGCTTGTGAATGTCAACGACATCGCCGCAATGGGCGGAAAACCTGTTGCGATGGTCAATGTCCTGTCTTCGGATAATAAAAACGCCTGCAAGGAACTTCTCAGGGGCATCAGGGACGGGATAGCGAAATTCGGGGTCCCGATGGTTGGCGGGCATCTTCATCCCGATACTCCATATACTTCATTATCTGTGGCGATTATCGGCACAGTCAAAAAGGGATGCGAGATCAAAAGCGGAACCGCGAAGGCAGGGGATGTTGTAATAGCCGCATACGATATGGACGGGAAAGTCGGGCCAAATTCTCCTTACAGTTTTGACACAACGACTGCAAAAGAGCCTGAGGAAGTGCGCAGGAAATACAGGGTGATGCAGGAAATAGGCGAGAAGAAGCTTGTCACCGCAGGAAAGGATATCAGCAATCCGGGGCTTATCGGAACGCTCGGGATGCTCCTTGAAACAAGCAAAAAAGGCGCAAGCGTTGACCTGGGGAAAATACACGCGCCAGAGGGCGTTGATTTTACACAGTGGTTGAAGGTTCATCCGGCAACGGGTTTTATAGTTACGGCTTTATCTGAGAATGAAGCACAAGTTATGGATCTTTTTGAAAAGGCAGGATATGCGGTTGCGAATATCGGGGTCGTGAATGATACATCAAAACTTGATATTTGTTATAAAGATAAATGCGCGACAGTATTTGATTTCAAAAAAGACGTGGTGACAGGGATAACTCAATAATCTGTTTATCAGAAAGATTTATTTCACACTTTTTTCACAACCCTGTTTATATTGAAGTAAATGAATTTTTAATTAGAGATAAACTGAGGGAACAGATAATGATCAATTTCAAAGATATATCCTTAAGCAAGAAACTGATAGGCGGATTCGGGGTTATAATTATCTTATTAATAATAGTCGCCGCATTGAGTGTGGCAAAATTAAGTTCAATAGACACAGCAACAAAAAGTTTATTTGATAATGAAATAACCCTTGGAAAAAAAGCAGATAATATAAGCATTAATCTTCTCCAGGTACGACGTGATGAGACAAATTTTTTGATGCGTAATGATCTTCAGTATGTGGATAAAGTCAAGTCATCAGTTAATGCCATCAAGAATGATGTTGCCGATATCTCAAAACTCGATGTTGGACAGAAAGAAAAGGATGATGCAAATAATATCTTGTCTCTGATCACCGGTTGTGAGAATACATTTCTTGAACTTGTTGGTCTGCAAAAACAGCTTGGTTTACTGGAAATGGAAGGATTAAATGGAGATTTAATAAACCAGGCACGAGATGCAGAAGCGGATATTAAAAAGATCGGCAGCACGGATGCTCTGGCGTCGTTACTTGAAGCCAGAAGACATGAGAAAAACTATGTGATCCGAAAGGAAGTCCTCTACCAGACCAAGGTGCATGGTGCCATCGATATAGCAAAAATTAATATATCAAATTCAAAAGCATCTGATATTGAAAAAAAACAGGCCATATCAAAACTTGACCTGTATGCGGCCACTTTTGATAAATTTGTAAGTATCTCCATTGAAAGGGATAAAAAAGAAGAGCAACTCACTGTTAACGCGCGGCAGATAGATGTCCTTATTGCCGGCATAGTAAATGATTCCCAGGCTAGCCTGAATAATAATATGGCTGCAATGACTGCTTCAAACAGTTCTTCGAAAATGGCCGTCATTATTCTTGCATTCATTGCAATTGTAACAGGTGTTGGCGCCAGTATCTATATATCCCGTTTAATTACAAAGCCAGTAGATAATATGCTTGAGGCATCAAAAAAGATCGCAAAAGGCGACCTTACTGTGCAGGTGCAAAGCGACCAAAGGGACGAAGTAGGACAGCTCTCCATGGCTATCCAGGACATGGCAGGTAATTTAAAGACCGTGATCGGAAATGTACAAAAATCTGCGATGAAAGTCTCAAATGCATCCCAGACGCTTTCAGAATCAAGCAAAGAAATTAAAGCGTCCACAGAGCAGGTAGCCAGCACAACTCAGGATATCGCAAAAGGCGTAAGCCAGCAAGCGACAGATATGACACAGATGGCAAGAGCCATGCAAGAGATGTCGCAAACAGTTCAACAAATTGCGGCAAATTGTCAGAAAGCATCGATGCGGGCAGGAGAAGCTAATAAAACCGCACAGGAAGTGGGCAAGATTTCCGGAAATGTCGCGCAGAAGATGGGCGAGATAAAAACAACTGTCGATGGTTCAGCTATTGTAATAAAGGAGCTTGAAGGTAAATCCCAGAAAATTGGTGAAATCATCGGCGTGATAACTACTATTGCAGACCAGACAAACCTTCTTGCTCTTAATGCAGCTATTGAAGCGGCACGGGCCGGGGATCATGGAAGAGGTTTCGCGGTTGTGGCTGATGAAGTCCGAAAACTTGCTGAGGGGTCAAGAATGGCAGCAAACCAGATCACCCAGCTGATAAAAGAGATCCAGTTGGGAACAAAGAAAGCGGTTGAAAGCATGGAAAATGGAACGAAAACTGTGAGTGAAGGTTCAGCTACTATTGAAATTGCGTCATCAGCTATTAACAGTATTGTAACTGGCGCAGATGAAGTTGCCACTATGATCCAGGAGATTGCGGCTTCAGCGCAGGAACAGTCAGCATCTGTAGAAGAAGTCACAGCCTCGGTAGAAAGTGTTTCATCAGTCAGTGAGGAATCTGCGGCAGGTACTCAGGAAGCTTCAGCCGCTACTGAAGAACTTTCAGCATCGATGGAGCAGCTCATGACAACTGCACAGGACCTTGCGGAACTGTCTGAGGAACTGCAAATGGCTTCATCACAGTTTGTGATAAGGTCTGTTGATAATTTCGTGCGCTGCTGGGATATCAAGAACTGCAGCAACGAGATCAGACAGAAATGCCCGGCATACGAATCCAGAGAACTTCGCTGCTGGTTTATCGAAGGAACCTGGTGCGGAGGAGTAAAGCAGGGTGATACAAAAGCGAAAATCCACAACTGCATGAAATGTGAAGCATTCAGAAGAAATATTGAAACAGGATAATTGGTCATGCATTTCTTCATTTTTATATTTAATAAAGTAGCGGGCACGCCTCAGGTCGCAGCCTCTTCTACTACATGGTTGGCCACAAACTCGCCTCCGCCCCGCGCTCCCATGAGCGATAGTTGTTCACGGCTGGTTTGCTCCCTTCCGGGCCTAGACCGTTTTCCGCGACCAAGGCACAAAAACCTTCCTTCAGGAAAGCCCCTGTACCAACACCAGCCCCATAGGACGGGGTTTCACAGTAGAATTTGTGGGCCATGCAATAGTCGAAACTTCTTCCCTTGGCTTCGCCCCCCGCTATCGACGGTTTCGGGTTACAGGTAACGCCGAGTTACCCGGGCTAGCCCGCCGATGGTGTAATGTTTCTTGAATGCAATAAAGTTATCTCAAAAGAAGTCCAATACAGAAGAAAAGGAGATGAAATATTAATGGAAGAATTGATCGGTTATGTTGCAAGCAATCATAAAGCAAGCAAGATCCTTGCAGTGCTGGATTCAAAAGGCGCAATGGATGGAGCAACTATAGCAAAGACTGTGAGGATTGTGGGAGCGGAAAAAACAATAGAAGAACTGACCGGAAAAAACCTCATATCACGCGAAGGCGCCAAATTTGCCCTGACGGACCTGGGAAAGCAGGTTTCGCACAAGCTCCGAAGCGTTTAATCCCATAACATAACCTGATTGGTTGCAGAAAAATATTATTACAGCCCTTCAATAACACCTTTCTGTCCATTTTTCTTCAGGTTCCTTTTGAGTTCTTGGTTCTCACGCAGGAATGATGTTGCATCAGCTTCGATTTTTTTCTTATCGATTTTCTTACCCTTGCCTGCTCCCGGACAATCCACAACGGGTTTTAGTTTCATTAAAGGTTCATCCGAATATGAGACCTCAGTGATCCTGAATGGAAGCAAACGGCAAACAAGCGGCTCGTTATCACGTATCGTGCATTCAAGTTTCGAACCATTAAAAAAGCACTTTCCTTCTTTTCCCCTTATCTTGAATATATTTTCCTTTTCATCAAAATCAAGGAAATCTTCAGGCGAATATCCCAGACCTTTGATCCTTTTTATATCCTTTAATGTAAGCTGGATACCTTCAGAGCAGCATTTGGCACCGCATTTTTTATATTCACACTTCCACTTATCGATATTTTCAAGGATATGTATCATAATCTTTAATTGATTTTCTTATAATTTAAGTATACCCATATCTTCCATAAATAGGTACTCCTGGGCGTATCCGCAATATCTTCCGAAATAGCTCCTGGCAAATTCAGCTATTTCATCTCTCTTTTTGCTTTTCGGACCTTTGAAATTTGATCCATAATATCTTTCCATTATCTGTTCGATATGCGTATCCACCGGAAAAGATTCAAGCTTCCCGAATGCAAAAAGCAGCACGCAATCCGCGATCTTATTTCCAACGCCCTCTATTTTCACAAGTTCTTCCCGCCCTTTCCTGTAGGATAAGTCCTTTATCCCGTACAGGTCAAATTCGCGATTTGCCACAATATTTGCTAATTTCAATATCCGGGGAGCGCGAAAACCAAGCTTGCACTGCGACATGTCGCAAAGCCGGGCATCCGAAAGCGCATCAGGTGTGGGAAAGGAATAATAGCCTTTTTCGATCTCATTTCCGAAACATTCACTCATGCGCGTGATGGAATTAGTGATATTCCGTATCGTGTTGTTGCTTGAGCACATATACGATACAAGACATTCCCAGGGGTCCTGCCTGATAAGGCGCAGGCCTCTGTATTTATTGATCAATGATTTAATTTTTTCATCCCGGCTAATGGAAGCGTAAATCTGTTCGAGGTCATCATCAAGCCTGAAATAATCGATAATCATGTCCTTATCGAGAGATGATTCAACTATCAGTTCCCGGTCTTCCTGTTTAGCCCTGACGATAGTACCCTTGACTATCCCGTTCCACCAGTCCTTTTTTTCCCACCTGAATACCTGGCCGCATGAAAGGGAATAATCGAGGTTAAAATCATTTATTTTAATATGGTACACACTCAAGGATATGTCACCGGGATGAAATACATTATGGTTATGTTATAATTCCAGATATTTATTTTTATTATTTAACTACGGCGCTCTAGCCTTGATATTCTTTGAGCCACAGTTCGGGCATTCTGCTGCTCCTTTTTTCATAAAGGTCTTCTTGCATGAAATGCACCAGAACGTGGAACTTCCTCTCTTCATCTCTTCAAGATCATCAGGCATCATGGAGAATCCAGTATATGTGCTGCACATAATTCAACCTCCAATTGTATTATGATATTTATGATTTGTTTCATTCGATATTAAAAGGTTTGGTTGAAATTTTACCTGTTTTTTCCTGGAATATCCCTTTATACTTTCATCTCAAATAAGTAATAAGCAAATGCCAGACAACAACAAATATTTTGCTGCCCATGAACAGATAAGATCCGTAGCAAGACTTTCGATTTATTCCAATTCCCTATTGCTTATAATGAAGCTTGCAGTTGGCATTTTTATAGGTTCAATAAGTATTCTCTCAGAAGCCCTCCATTCAGGTATTGACCTATTGGCTGCGGTCATAGCCAATTATTCTGTCAAGAAAGCAGGACAACCGGCTGATGATGAACATAAGTTCGGGCATGGCAAGTTCGAAAATGTATCCGGGACGGTAGAAGCGATTCTGATTTTCATAGCAGCAATCATCATACTTTATGAATCAAGTGGAAAAATCCTTGGTATCATGGGTATAGGTAATGAAAAAATTGGAATTGATCCGGATCTGGTCGGAATCGGTATTTTGATCATGGGTATCTCGGCAATTGTGAATTTTTATGTTTCAGCAAGGATCATGAAAGTTGCCAAGAAAGCCGAATCAATTGCCCTTGAGGCAGATGCATATCATCTTACTACGGATGTTTATACTTCAATTGGTGTTTTCATAGGTCTTGTTCTAATTCAAATCACAAAGAACCCTATTTTTGACCCATTACTTGCCATAATTGTGGCTCTCATTATTCTCAAAGCATCTTATGACCTGACAAAACGCTCAGTATCAGGGATCATGGATGTTAAACTTTCAGATAATGAGGAGGATATCATTAAATCAATAATCCACGAGCATTATTCCCGGTATGCGGAATACCATGACCTGCGCTCGCGAATGTCGGGTGCTGAAAGATTCGTGGATCTGCATCTTGTCGTACCTAAAAACCAGCATGTTATTGATGCACATGATTTCTGCGATCATCTTGAAAAGGATATTAAGGAAAAAATTCCTAACCTTTCTATTTTGATTCATGTTGAGCCATGCAGGACGGATTGCGAGATATGTCAAAAACTGGATGTCTGTACGAAGCCGGATATTGTGCGATAACTGATTCTCATTTATTAATGATTTGAAGCCTGCATAAATAAATATTATTTTGTTTCTTTTTGATATTCGATGTACGAAAATATGACCAGATAAATAACTGCTGACAGTATTGGAACAAGGATAAAAAATATTGCATAGCTCTGGAACAATATTCCTGCAAAGGCAATTATCCCGGCGATTTTAAAAAGCTTACCACCTATTTTATGAGTTTTATCCCATACTTTTTCACTGCTTAAAGTCCATGGAGTTCTGATACCAATGAACCAGTTCATTTTGGCATTTTCTATTAAAACTCCAGAATAATAAAATAAAATTGCAAAAGCCGGTGATAAGAGGGTAATCATATTGTATCTAAAACCCATATTCCAAAATATAGTTAGAAGATAAATATAAAATAAAAATAAAATTATAACTATAATGAAATTATCATAATATTTTCTAAATTTTTCTATGTTTGACTTATAGGGATCTATCCCGGGTATTATTACGAAAAGCAAAAACAGTCCCACTGAAATAATTGGCATCAAAAAAATTCCCCAGAACTTTGACATATAACCATCAACTTCTCCCTGAGCATTCCAGTGGGATGCGATTTTTTCTGGCATCTCCGGGTAAACATAGATACCGATCCCGAAAGATAGTAAAACAATTCCAATAATGACAATTTCACTTTTTCTCATGTCTAACCCCAGATAGGGAATACCGGAATGACAATTCCGAACCCGATACGTCTGTTAAAGTGGATTCCTACAGAGACTACTATAAAACCCATCCTGCCAATTGCGATACCGGGAGTAAAAGTAAATCCGAAAGTCTTGAAGATGCCAAAAGTCCAGCCAAGCATCAATGCCAGGTCGATACCAAATGGCGCAATAAGTCCACTGCCGCCTTTTTCTTTATCTTTTCCGCCTCCAAGATTGCCTACTATCAAACCGATAGCCGGAGCAGAAAAGAAATTTGAGCTACTTTGATTATTCATAATAGCCCTTATACTTCTTTTATATTAATAATTATGCGCAATAATATTATTCTGATTTTTTATCTCTGATCAGGATGAGCCCATCCAATAAATGGACAGGATAACGCCGAATAAGAAAGAGCGATTACTCGCTCTCCCTCTTCTAAGAACCGTACGTGCGACTTTCACCGCATACGGCTCAAGCCTTTCATAACCCTTTCTG